>CATPCA010000301.1 GCA_955652545.1 Candidatus Dormiibacterota bacterium | reverse complement strand
GCTCGCCCAGGGTGCGCCGGCCAAGGTGGTGGCCTGCACCCCGTCCGGGTGCATGGAGCTGCTCCGCCGCTACGAGGTGCCGCTGCGGGGAGCTCGTGCGGTGGTGGTGGGGCGCAGCGCGCTGGTCGGCCGGCCGCTGGGGATGCTGCTGCTCAATGCCGACTGCACGGTCACGTTCTGTCACTCGCACACCGCCAACCTTGCGTCCGTGTGTCGCCAGGCCGACATCCTCGTCGCCGCAGCCGGACGGCCGGGGATGATCACCGCGGAGCACGTCAAACCGGGGGCGTGCGTCATCGATGTCGGAACCACGAAGGTCGGCGACAAGCTCCGTGGGGACGTCGACCGCGAGTCCGTCGAGCCTGTGGCCGGCTGGCTCACCCCTGTCCCAGGCGGTGTGGGGCCGATGACCGTCGCGATGCTGATGCACAACACCGTCGCTCTGTGCGCCGCGCGACGTGGCGCCGGCGTTCCCGCCCCCTCGCGCTGAGGCTGCGATGGCGAGCCTCCAACTGCGCTGGTCGATCCAAGAGGCCCGTAAGCCGTACGCCCGGCCCTTCATGGTGACGTTCGTCAACGACACCGGCGACCAGCTCGGCAGCGTCGCCGTGAACGGCTCCGACCTGGTGTACTGGCGTCAGTTCGTCGCGGCCGTCGCCGCGCTGACGGGGGAGCTGTTCATCCGCGATGACGTCGACTCTGCCGCCGACCCGCAGCGCGCGTGGCTGCACAAGCTCACGGAGATGATGCCGCCGGCGGTGGATGTGTCGGTGACGCCGCGCTCCACCTTCGACCACGACCACGGCCGGGTCTTCGGGTTTGCCGTCGCCTGCGCCGACGACCGCAGTGCCGTCGTCGATGCGCGAACCCTGCTCGAGTACCAGGAGTTCCAGGCGGCGATCGCTCACCAGTGTGGAGTGCTGCTCCGTGTCGCCGCGGTGGAGGAGATCGACGACGCCGCTCCCCGGCAGCGCGCCTGGCTGTCATGGCTGAACGCCACGGTGGGCCGTCCCTCCGTCGAGGAGGCGATGTCGCGCGAATGGCCGTGGCGCTGACACGCAGTTACGACGAGGCCGTGGCCGCACTGGCTCGCCTCGAGGGCCGGGGGATGAAGCTGGGGCTGGAGCGGATCGAAGCGCTGCTGGAAGCCCTCGGCAACCCCCATCGCGGGCTCGCCGGCGTGTTGGTCGCGGGTACCAACGGCAAGGGGTCGGTATGCGCGCTGGTCGAGTCGATGGCACGGGCGGCGGGATGCCGCACCGTCATGATGACCAAGCCCCACCTGGTCTCTTGGTGCGAGCGGATCGCGGTCGGCGGCCGCCCCATCGACGAGGATCGCTTTGCCGAGTTGGTCTTCCGCGTCCTCGACGCCGCCGAGCGCATTCCCGGTGACCTCGGCTCCGCGACGGTCTTCGAGCTCGTCACCGCCGCCGGGATCGTCGCTGCGCGCGACGAGGGCCCGGACCTGCTGATCACCGAGGTCGGTCTCGGCGGCAGGCTCGACAGCACCAATGTCCTCGACCTCGGGGTGGCCGTGGTGACGGGCATCGCTCTCGATCACCGCACCGAGCTCGGCGATGACATCGCCGGCATCGCTGCAGAGAAGGCTGCGATCATCAAGCCGGGCAACGACGTCGTCACCGGCGCCGTCGGCATCGCCCTCGACGTTGTCCGCGACGCGGCCGACCGGGTCAGGGCGGCGTCGTTCTCAGCTGTCGGCACCGACATCCCATGGGACGGCGAGGAGCTCGGCCGCGCCGGCGTCGCCGTCGAAATCGCCGCACCGTTGCTGCGCATCCGCGCCCCGCTGATCGGCGGCTTCCAGGAACGCAACGTGGCCGAGGCGGCGCAGGTGTGCCGAACCCTGACGCGCCGAGGCACCCGCATCCCCGATGAGGCGATCGTCCGCGGGGCCGCAGCAGTGCACTGGCCGGGGCGCATGCAGTGGATCGAGGGAGCGCCTGCGCTGCTGGTCGACGGCTGCCACAACACCGAGGCCGTGGCGGCAATGGTGGCCGCGGCGATCCCACTCTGCGCCGGCCGGCGCACCGTCGCCGTGTTCGGGGCGATGGCCGACAAGGACATCAACGAGATGCTTGCCGCCCTGCGCCCACTCACCGCGGAAGTCGTCTTCACCGAACCGTCAACGGCCCGCGCTGCACCTGCGCAAAACCTCGCGGCGCTGTGGGGCGAGGGCGCCATCGTCGCTCCGGACGTGCCAGCAGCCCTGATAACCGCGCGCGCAATCGCCGGCGCGGAAGGCGTGGTAGTAGCCGGCGGCTCCCTCTACATCGCCGGAGAGGTCCTAGCGGAAGAGCCCCTGGAAGCCGCGCAAATCCTCAAGGGAAGCGGTGCAGGCACAGAAGCGCGAGAGAGTGCCACGCAAAGAGGAGCTCCACCCGCGAAGCGGTGAGCTCCGACAAGCCGCGTAGATACCTCCACCCGCGCAGCGGGTGAGCTCCGAACACCAGCGCGGCTTTGACCGAAGGCCCCTGTGCCTCCGCCCCTCCCCGGTCTTACGC
>CATPCA010000300.1 GCA_955652545.1 Candidatus Dormiibacterota bacterium | reverse complement strand
CTCCCCACTCGGCGCGATGAATCGCGCCGGCCGCGCCTGCGTCAGCTGAACCGGCGTCGCCCGGACCCATAATCGGGGCGATGGCCGAGACCGTCGTTCCCGACCTTGCGGCGCCGGCCAAGGTCGGCCGTGACCGCCACCGCGGCCTCGAGCTGCTCCGCGCCACCGAGGCAGCGGCGCTATCGGTGGGTCGCTGGCTGGGTCGTGGTGACAAGGCGGGCACACGTGACGCGGGCCAGCGGGTGATGGAAGAGGCGCTGGTCGCCATGCCGTTCGACGGCCGGGTGGTGATCGGTCCCGACGGAGGCAACAGCAACCTCGCCGCCGGCCGGCGCATCGGCGTCGGTCGTGACCATGTCGACCTCGCCATCATCCCCGTCGACGGTGTCAGCCTGGTCTCGCGCGGGCTCAGCCAGGCGCTCAGCATCGCCGCGGCCGCGGAACCGGGCGGCATCCTCTCGCCGCCGCCGGTTGCCTACATGCACAAGATCGCCGTCGGCCCCGCCGCCAAGGGCGCCGTCGACATAGCCGACACCCCCGAGAACAACCTGCGCCGGATCGCCTTCGCCATGGACGTGCAGGTGCAGGACCTCACCGTGATCATGCTCGACCGGCCGCGCCACCAGGCTCTCCTCGAGCACGTGCGCTCGCTGGGCGCCCGCGTCGCCCTCATCTCCGACGGCGACGTGGGGGCGGCCATGATGGCCGCGTGGCCGGGAAGCGGGATCGACGTCATGATCGGCTCAGGCGGAACCCAGGAGGCGATCGTCGCCGCCTGTGCCATGCGCTGCCTCGGCGGCGAGCTGCACTGTCGCCCCTGGGTGCGCCACGAGGACGAGGCGGTGGCGGTGCGCGCCGCCGGTTTCGACCCCGACGAGGCGATCAGCATGGAGAGGCTGGTGCCCGGCCGACACGTCAGCATCGCGGTGACCGGCATCTCCGGTGGCGGCATCCTGCGCGGGGTCCAGTACCACAACTGGTGGGCCGAGACCCACAGCCTGGTGATGCGCGCGCAGAGCGGCACCGTGCGCGAGATCCTCACCAAGCATCACGTGGCGCTGCCGCCGGAGGGGGCGCGACGGGTGCGCTGACCCGCGCTCGGCACGGGTACTTGCGTCGCCCGCGATGCTGTGTAATCATGTAATCCATGAGACACCAGCATGAGGCGCAGGCCTCTTTCACCGACGACGAACTGTCCGGATGGTTTGCGGGGCGCATCCCTGACGACCTCTTCTCCGGGCCCCCGACGATCACCGGCGACCGCGATGAGATCCTCATCGTGGGAACCGTCACCGAGCCCGAGTTGCCCGCCGATGCCAGCGAGGCGGCGCGCAACGCCGCGCGTTCCGCTCGGATCGGGCGCTTCCGCGATGAGACCAGGGAGCGCCGCATCGGCGTGGCCTCCGAGGCCGAGAGGCTGTTCGGGCGCAAGGTCTCGTGGGGCGCTCGCTGCGGTGGGGTCGAGGAACACTTCACCACCCTCGGGGTGCCGGTCATGACCCGGCTGCGGCTGGGCGACCGGGCGGTCCTCGACACCCTCATCGACGCCGGTGTTGCGCGGAGCAGGAGCGAGGCGCTGGCCTGGTGCGTCCGGTTGGTCGGCAAGCACCAGGACGAATGGATCAAGAGCCTTCGCGAGGCCCTGTCGGCCGTTGAGAAGGTGCGTGGCGAGGGGCCGGCGGCCGGCTGAAGATGGCCATCGACGGACCAGCGAACGGAGCAGCCGGCGAGGACCCGCTCGACGCGTACTCGCGCGTCGTCAGCGGGGTTGCCGCCGCGCTCGCCCCGTCGGTGCTCAGCCTGATCGTTGAACGGCGCAGCCGCGGCGGCCGCTCGCCCGCCGGCAGCGGCTCGGCGTGGGTTCTCACCGCTGACGGCTACCTGGTGACCTCGGCCCACGTGGTGCACGGAGCCGCCGGTGGCATGGCCCACGTCCCGGACGGGCGCCAGCTGCCGTTCGACGTGGTGGGTGAGGACGTGCTCTCCGACCTCGCCGTGGTTCGAGCCGGTGGCGGTGACCTGGTCGCTGCCGCGGTGGGCGACGCCGACCGCCTCCGCGTCGGCGAGCTGGTCGTCGCCATCGGCAACCCGCATGGCCTTGCCGGGTCGGTGACCGCCGGGGTGGTCAGCGCGCTCGGCCGGTCGCTGCCGACGCGGGCCGGGGACCACGTCAGCGTCGTGGAGAACGTCATCCAGACCGACGCGGCGCTCAACCCCGGGAACTCGGGCGGTGCGCTGGCCGACAGCCACGGCCGCGTCGTCGGGGTCAATACCGCCCTGGCCGGCTACGGCCTCGGCCTGGCCGTTCCTGTCAACGCCACCACCCTCGCCATGATCGGCGCCCTGATCCGCCATGGGCGGGTTCGTCGAGCGTTCCTCGGCGTGGCCGGTCGCGCCCAGCCCCTCTCCCCGCGAACCGCCGCCCGCCTGGGACGCCCGCGGGGCATGCGGGTGGTCGAGGTGGTCCCAGGCAGCGCCGCCGAGTCGGCCGGCATCCGCCGCGGCGACGTCATCGTCGAGGTCGACGGCCACGCGGTCCAGACCGCCACCGACCTGCAGCGGCTGATGACCTCCGAACTCGTTGATCGCTTCGCAGTGCTGATCGTCATTCGCGACGGCGAGCTGCGCACCGTCACCGCGATCCCCGCCGAGCTGCGCGCCGCCTGATCGGACCCGGCGGACGCTCGCCGGCCCCCACCCATAATCGAGCGATGCGCCTTGTGGCAGGCCGCCCGGACGGCTCAATCGAGATCCTCGACGGTTATCGCGCGGCCGCGCGGAATGGGCGCGCCCTGGTTGCGGTCAGCCCCGATGACCTGCTCCCCATGCCCGAGGAGGCAACCCTGAGCCGCCTCCCCGGCCGCCGCCCGCTGGCGGTGGACAATGACGGAGGCGCGGTAGCGGTGGAGGGTGACTGGCTCGCCCTTGCCGCGGTGCTGCCCGTCGGCCTGCTCCGCACCCTTCTCCCCGCGACCGAGCGCACCCCCGGCGCCCGGAGGCTGCCACTCTTCGGCTACACAGCCGTGGTCGAGCACCGTGGCGACCTGATGTGCGCTGCCCTGCGCACCGACAGCTTTGAGTGGTGGCAGCCGGCCAACTTCGGCCGCGCCGACCTGCCCGCAGCGGTACAGGAGGCGCGAGACGCGCTGCCCGGCAACCGGCTGGTCGACCACCTCGCCAACTGCGCGCTGGTCAACAGGTGCTACACCGCGCAGAACACCTTCCACCGCCGGTATGAGGGAGCCCTCCCGGCG
>CATPCA010000299.1 GCA_955652545.1 Candidatus Dormiibacterota bacterium | reverse complement strand
TGGTTCGGTCGCTGGGGTGTCAACCACCTCTACGGCACCTGGTGCGTGGTCACGGCGCTGGCGCCGCTGCACGTCGCCGACGCGGAGGTCGCCCGCGCCGTCGACTGGACGCGCCGCGCGCAGAATCGCGACGGCGGCTGGGGCGAGACGTGCCACTCGTACAGGGATGACTCCTTCGCCGGCGTCGGCGACAGCACCGCATCGCAGACGGCGTGGGCGCTGTTGACGTTGCAGGCCGGCGGAGCCGGGGAGGGCGACGTCGCCGCCACCGGCGTGCGCTACCTCGTCGACCGCCAGGCCGGCGGGACCTGGGCGGAGCCGCAGCACACCGGGACGGGTTTCCCCGGCGATTTCTACATCAACTACCACCTCTATCGACACATCTTTCCGCTGATGGCGCTGGCCCCGTATGCCAGCACCGACGCCTAGGAGCGAGCCATGGCCATGCCTGTTCGTCAGAACCTCCGCATCGGCGCCTACGTGATGAACCAGAAGCTGCACCGGCGCGAGAAGTACGCGCTGGTGCTCGAGCTCGAGCCGCTGTACCAGTGCAACCTCGCGTGCGCGGGGTGCGGCAAGATCCAGCAGCCTGACGACATCCTGGCGCGCCGTCTCAGCGTGCAGGAATGCATCGACGCCGTCGAGGAGTGCGGCGCCCCGGTCGTCTCGATCGCCGGCGGCGAGCCGCTGGTCCACCGTGAGATCGACCAGATCGTCGCGGCCCTCGTGCAGCGGAAGAAGTTCGTCTTCCTCTGCACCAACGCTCTGCTCATGGAGAAGAAGCTCGACAAGTTCACGCCCTCGCCCTACTTCTCGTGGATGGTGCACATCGACGGGTTGCGCGAGCGCCACGACGAGTCGGTGTGCCGGGACGGCGTTTTCGACAAGGCGGTGGCGGCGATCCGCGAGGCCAAGAAGCGCGGTTTCCGGGTCAGCACCAACACGACCTTCTTCGGCCAGGATGATGCCACCACTGTCCGCAACGTCCTCGACTACCTGAACGACGACCTCCAGGTCGACATCATGCAGATCTCGCCGGGTTATGCCTACGAGCGCGCCCCTGACCAGGAGCACTTCCTCGGTGTCGAGCGGACGCGCGCCATCTTCAAAGAGGCGTTCGCCGGCGGCCGGCGCAAGAAGTGGCGCCTCAACCACTCGCCGCTGTACCTCGACTTCCTCGAGGGAATCGTCGATTTCCCTTGCACTGCCTGGGCGATCCCCTCGTACTCCGTCCTGGGTTGGCAGCGCCCCTGCTACCTGATGAACGATGGCTATGTGCGCAGCTACCGAGACCTCCTCGACACCACCGAGTGGTCGCTGTACGGGCGTGGACGTGACCCGCGCTGCGAGAACTGCATGGCCCACTGCGGGTACGAGCCCACGGCGGTGATCGCCACCACCAAGTCGCTCAAGCAGACCCTGCGAGCCGCCTCCGACACCCTGGTGGGACAGCGCGCCCGGTGATCGGCGACGAGGTCTTCCTGACCGGCGGCACCGGGTTCATCGGCGGCCACGTCCTCGATGAGTTGCTCGGCTCCGGCTACGTGGTCCGTGCATTGGTCCGCGCCCCCGGCCGGCTGACCACTCATCCACGCCTGCGCGAGGTGGTTGGAGACGTGACGCGGTCGGGCGACCTCGTCGAACCGATGCGAGGCTGCCGGCTGCTCGTGCACTGCGCCGCGGCGTACTCCTTCTCGCCCGGCGAGCGCGGCCGCATCCACGCGACCAACGTCGGCGGCACCGCGGGTCTCCTCGAGGCGGCACGCCTGGCCGGTGTCGAGCGAGCCGTGGTGACGTCGAGTTCGGCGACCGTCGGCCCGGCGCGCAGGGGAAGGCCGTCGACTGAGGCGGATCACGCGGACGCGCGCGGCGAGTCCGTGTACCACGACTCGAAGATCGCCGCGGAGCGCACAGCCCTTGCCGCCCGGGTTCCGACAGTCGTGGTGCTTCCGACCGCGCCGGTGGGCCCGCGCGACTGGAAGCCGACCCCCACCGGAGCAGCCCTGCTCACCTTCCTGCGCGGGCGGGTGCTCGCCAGTGTCGATGGGGGCCTGAACATCGTCGCGGTCGCGGACGTTGCCCGCGCCCACGTGGCGGCGCTCGAGCGAGGCGAGGCGCGACGCCGCTACCTGGTGGCGGGCGAGAACCTCAGCTTCGACCAACTCTGGGCCCGTCTCGCCAGGCTGTCGGGGCGGCGGGCGCCGCGCCGGCACATGCCACACGCGGCCGCGATGCTCGCCGGTTACGTCGACGAGGCACGCTGCCGGCTGGTGCCCGGAGCCCGGCCGGTGGTGCCGATCGAAGGCGTGCGCCTGTCACGCCACCGCATGTTCGTCGAGTCCCGCCGCGCCGCAGACGAACTCGGGGTTGCGGCGACCAGCGTCGACGATGCCCTGACGGGTGCGATCCGCTGGTACCGCGACCACGGCTACGTGGCAGCGTGACCCCGGCCGCTAGCCGGTCTGGGCGTCCTCGAGCGACCCGGCGATGCGAGGCCTGGACTTGCGGATCGGCCGGCGCGACTGGCCGGACGTTTTCACCGACACGGAGAGCTCGAGACCGAGATATGTCCGAGCCACCAGCTCGGCAAGTCGGGTCACCTCGCTGACCTCGAGGTTGGCGATCAGGCTGTGCAATGCGTCGCGCTGGACGTCGATCGCGCGCGACAGGGTGGCCTCACCGGCGGCGGTGATGCGGACGCGTACGTGGCGCCGATCCGGGCCGTCGCGAACGGCGTCCACCAGCCCGCCGTCGCTGAGCTCACGGACCAGCAGCGAGATCCGCGATTCCGGGCAGTGGAGACCGCGCGCCAGCGCTCCCTGGACGGTGCCGTCGGATCCGCCGGCGGCGACGACGAGCAGGAGGGTATAGCGCTGCTCGGTGAGACCGAACTCGACGAGCGTCTGGCCCATGATCGACTGGGCCTCGGCGAAGGCACTGCGCAATTGCGCCACCAGTTCGATGTCGGCCAGGGCATCCTGAGCGAGACGTACACCGTCGACGGACATGACTGAGAATGTACACGTTGACAGCACTGAGCGCAGCAGGCGAGATGCAGTGGCAGCCCCGGACCCCGATCCCGGACAGGGGACGACGCGTCTACTGTCGCTGAGGCGGTGAGCCCGGCCATGACAGCGGGCGTGGCTGGTCGCTCCGTGGTGATCACCGGCGGAGCCGGCGGGCTCGGCAGCGCCATCGCCGCGGCCCTGCATGGACGTGGTGCGCGGCTGCTCCTCGTCGACCTGGCCGCGGAGCCGCTTCGCGTCGTGGCGGAGCGGCTCGGCGTGGAGACACTCGTCGCGGACGTCGCCGAGATCGGGGACCGGGAGCGCATTGCCGCCCGCTGCGGCACGCTCGGCATGGCGCCTGACATCCTGGTCAACAACGCCGGTGTCGAGAGAGCCAGCGAATTCGTCCGACTCGAACCAGCCGAGATACGCCACGCCCTCGACGTCAACCTCGTCGGCGCCATGCTGCTGACCCATGCGCTGCTCCCCGCGATGCAGCGCCGCAGAGCAGGCCACGTGATCACCATCGCTTCCATGGCCGGGATCAAAGCCGTGCCCTTCAACGCGGTGTACAACACGGCCAAGGCTGGGCTGGTGGCGTTCTCGACCTCCCTGAGCAAGGAGCTCGAAGGCAGTGGCGTCCACGCCACGGTCATCTGTCCGACGGCCGTGCGAGAGGTCGGGATGTGGGCGCGCGCCAGTGACCGGTTGACCGCCAACCGCATGGTCGACTCCTCGACGGTGCCTCCGGATGCAGTTGTTGCCGCGGTGCTCCACGCCATCGCACGACGCCCGCGGCGCGTGCTGGTGGGCTCGCCGCTGGTTCGTGCGGGCGCGCTGCTGTCGGCGCTGTCACCGCACGTCGACCGAGCCACGGATCGGCTCAGCCACATCGACGCTGTTTACCGGGAGCGGATCCACACCGACCGCGACAATCGCCTCTGAGGTGCAGGGCTAGGCTGCGACCCGGCCGCCGCGCCGTTCGCGGCGAAGCCCGCGCAGGTAGGCGTAGAAGTCGATCTCCATGGTGTGTCGCGGCGACGCGACGAACTGCCTCTCGCGCGCCTCGCGCTCGCGGGTGATCTCCGCCAGCATCACGTCGCGCGACGGCAGCGTGTATTCACCGGCAAGGTGGTCGGCGACCCACTCGGCCTGGGCTTCGGCCACGGGCATCAGCGCACCGAATGGCTGCACCAGCCCGATGAACATGAGCCCGGGCACGTCGGGCGGAAACACCTGGTGGAACAGGTCCACCCGGTTGTCGACGATGTCCATGACGTCGCGGCCGAGGAAGGGAAAGCTGACGTTGTAGCCGGTGCAGTAGATCACCGCGTCCGCCTCGACCGACGAGCCGTCGCTGAACCGCACCGACGCGCCGGCTAGCTCGGCGATGTTCGGCTTGGGGACCACCGCGCCGGCACGCACGCGCTCGATGATGCTCTGGCTGACGGTGGGGTGCGCCTCGCCGAGTCGGTGGTCGGGGGTTGGCAACCCGGCGTCCTGGGGGCGGCCGATCGTGCTGCGCACGATGACGCTGAAGAACGCACGCTTGATCGCCCACGGGATCGGGAGCGCCGAGTTGAAGGTGTCGATAGGCCGGCCCATCGCGTACTTGGGCACGATGTGGGCGCCACGCCGGCTGGCGAGGTACACGTTCTTGGCCACGCGGCTGAGCTCGACAGCGATGTCCATCGCCGAATTCCCCATCCCGAGCACCACCACCGACTGTCCGCGGAAGCTGTCGGGCCCGACGTAGTCATGGGCGTGGAGCTGCCGACCGGCGAAGTCACCGGGGAAGGGAGGGTCCGGCCAGCGCGGCTCGCGGTGATGGCCATTGGCCACCACCAGCGCATCGAAATGGTGGACGCCACCAGGGTCCACCTCGATGTCCCAGCCGCCGTCCGGGGTGCGCGTTGCGCGCTGCACCTCCGCGTTGAACCTGATGCGGTCGCGAAAACCGAATTCATCGACGTAGGCGTCGAAATAGGCCGCCATCTGCCGGTTGTGCGGGTAGGGCGGGAAGCTCTTCGGCATGGGAAAGTCGGAGAACTGGGTGCGGCTCTTGGACGTATTGCATTCGAGCGACGGGTACGAGGCCTGGATCTCTCCATCCGTGATCGCCCAGAGGCCGCCCACGCGTGCGCGACGCTCGAAGCACTCGAAAGCCAGGCCGCGTGCGTACAGCGCCTTCGCCGCGGCGATGCCGCTGGGACCGGCGCCGACGACGCAGACGCGCTGCGACGTCACTGCATTGGTCATGCGACGATTATCCGAGGCAGTGCCCGATACGCGCCCTGGCGGCCGCCTATCGCTCGACGAACATCCAGCGGTGGCCTTCGAGATCCTCAGCGCGGTACCGGGTGCCGTGCTCGCTCGTCTCCGGCTCAGAGAGGATCCGGGCGCCCTGGTCGCGCGCCTGCCGGCAGTGGGCAGCAACGTCGGCGACGTGCACCAGGACCCCGTCGATGATGTACGGCACCTCCGACCACGCCGCCGCGGCGGCACAGCCCTGACGATGGTGCGCCGGACCTTCGTAGCGTGGCGAGGGAGTGGCGAGCATGATCAGGCCGTCCCCGGCTTCCATCTCACCATGGGTGAGCCGCCCGGTGGCGTCGGTAAGCCGCGTGCGCTCACGGAAACCGAATGCCCGTGCGAGCCAGTCGAGCGCCGCCGGCCCGTCCTCGTAGGCCAGCATGGGCACGACGTCCGGTTCAGCTCCTGGCACGCAGTCAGTGTATCCAGCAGCTACAGCGGGGGCGCACGACGCGCCCCCGCCTCTGGGCTTCTGCGGCCGAGATCAGCTGTCGTGATCGCCCCGGTCGAATGGCCGCAGGAAGGTGGTGGGATGAAACCGCAGGAACGCGGGCGGTGTGGCGACCACGCTGCCGCCCACCTGGAACAGGTTGGCACCCGGTCCCAGGGCGCTGGCCTCGCTGTTCATCAGACCGGCGTCGGTGGAGTCGTCCCAGTGCCCGCTGTTGAGCCGGCCGATCAGCGTCTGGAACGCGGTGATCGTCTCCGCCGGCGTGAAGGCGCAGTGGCCGGCGCG
>CATPCA010000298.1 GCA_955652545.1 Candidatus Dormiibacterota bacterium | reverse complement strand
CATCCACCGATGCGGCCGGACATCTCCGGGGGTTCACCAAGATCGTCCGCGACAACGGCGCCGCGATGCAGGCCCGCGACGAGCTCGAGCGGCTCCACCTGGTCGAGCAGCGCGTCCACATCGGCCGCGACCTCCACGACGGCGCCATCCAGGCGATGTTCGCCGTCGGCATGGGGCTGCAGGCACTCGCCGCCGACATCGACGACGCGGCGGCGACCGAGCGGCTCCATCAGTTCGTCGTCGCCCTCGACGACACCATCACCGAGCTGCGCGGCTTCATCGTCGGGTTGAGCAGCGATCTCACGCCACTCCAGGTTCGTGATGAGCTGGAGTGGCTCATGGAGGGACTTCGGTCGCGGACCAGCATCGACGTAACCCTCGACGTCGAGCCGTCGGCGCTGGCAGCCGTGGGAACCCGCGGCCGCAACCTGCTGCTCGTGGTTCGGGAGGCCCTGTCCAACGTGGAGCGTCACGCCGGCGCCTCGCGTTGCGCCGCCTCGCTGCGGGTGGACACTGATCACAGCGTCGAGCTGATCGTGCAGGACGATGGCCGTGGCTTCGATCCGAACAAGTTCAGCGTCGGTCTGGGGTTGAACAACGCTCGCTCGCGCGCGGTGGAGATGAGGGCGACATACCGCGTCGACAGCTCACCCGCCGGCACCGCGGTGACGCTTCGCATCCCGGCTTCTGATGAAGTCTGAGTAGCCAATCGGCTGCTGAGGGCACAACCGCCCGGCCCGCGTTGGGCCGTCAGGACACCCCGACCGCGTACGCCTCACGCAGCACCTCGGCCACCTCGGGCCGCGTGAACTCCGCCGGCAATTCCTCGCCGCGGCTCAGCATCTCGCGCACCCGAGTGCCGCTCAGCACCAGGCGATCCTCGCTGCCGTGGGGACACGTGCGCGTGCTCGCCATCCCGCGGCAGGCGTTGCAGTAGAAGGAGCGTTCGAACTTCAGCGCGGTGAAGCCGAGACGTTCGGCACCACCCAGCTCGTCGTAGAGAGCCTGGGCGTCGTAGGTGCCGTAGTAGTTGCCCACGCCGGCGGCATCCCGGCCGATGATGAAATGCGAGCAGCCGTAGTTGCGCCGCACCAAGCCGTGGTAGATCGCCTCCCGCGGGCCGGCGTAGCGCATCGTGGCCGGGAACAGGCTCAACAGCGTGCGGTCCTGCGGGTAGTACCGCTCGAGCAGCACCCGGTAACAGCGCACCCGCACCGGCAGCGGCACGTCATCGTCCTTGGTCGCGCCCGACAGAGGGTGCAGCAGCAGTCCGTCGATCTGCTCCAGGGCCACCTTGGTCAGGTACTCGTGGGCGCGATGGATCGGGTTGCGGGTCTGGAAGGCCACCACCGTCGACCAACCACGACGGCTGAACTCCGCCCTGGTTTGCGCGGGGGTGAGCACATCGTCGGGGGCCGCCGTCTGCACCACCTCGACGTCGCCCCCGACCAGGATGTCGCCCTGCGCGAAGAGCGCGCGCACCCCGGGGTGGGCGACGTCGTCGGTGCGGTAGACCTCGCGTGCCTCGACGCTGGCGTCGCGAGTGTAGACATCGCGCACGGTGATGGCGCCGCGAAACTCATCGCGCTCGTCGCGGAGAGCGACGACATCGCCGGCTGACAGCCGACGGGCCTCGTCCGCGGTGAGCGGGAGCGTGATCGGCAGCGTCCACGTCGTGCCGCCGGCAAGGCGGGCATGCTCGACGACGGACTGGTAATCGTCGCGCGTCATGAAACCGGTCAGCGGCGAATACGCGCCGTCACCGAGCATCTCCAGGTCCGCCATCACCGCATCGGACACACGCAGGGAAGAGGCCCCGGGCGCCGTCAGCGCGCCGTCGAAGCTGGGCCATGGCCGGCGGCGGTCGACCAGGACGCCGTCAATCGGGGAGATGAGCTCGGGCACGAGGGCCGATTCTAGTCGCCGGTCCAACCCAACCCCCGCTTGTGAGTAGGATCTGAGGTGATCCGCGAGGGCCGGCTCGCCGGCTCCTCGACTCCTCGTTCGTTGCCTCGGAGGTGCCGTCGATGACCGAGACGGTGACGCAGATCTGCGAGTTGCTCCACGAAGCGGCTGACACGCATCACCGCGTGTTCCGCATCGTCGACGGCGACGATGCCGACTGGGCGTCGTGGTACGCGGACTGGCTTGTCGACCTGTCCGAGCTCCCCGACCTGCTCGGGGAGGCCCCGGTTCGCAGCGAGCTGGTCTACCTGCTGGTCAAGCTCGACAAGGAGTACACCGCCTCGCCGCAGCCGGGCACCTGGGAGGATTACTACTCGCGGGCGCTGCTGGACCACTTCGGCGCGGCCACGGAGTGAGGCAGGGAGGGGTCCACTCGGCGCCGACCCTTCCACAGGAAGCTCACAGCGGGTCGTCAGATTCCTGCAAGACAGGGTGCGTCACCATGTGCTTCGTGACCGACCACAGACCATTGAGCAGCAGGACATGACGTACAGCAACTTCCCCGACCCTCACCGCCCGATCGGCGACCAGCCGTCGGAGCCCGCGTCGCCTCCCCCTGTGTCCTGGCAGCTTGCCTCGGACCAGGTGCCGCCACCGCCGCCACCGCCGGGCTACGCGCCCGGCAGCTGGCAGTGGCAGCAGCCTCCGGTTCAGCCTCGTCGGCGTGGTCGTCGCGTCTTCGCCGGGACCCTTGCGGCGATCTTCCTCGTCGGCATCGGGTCAGGCGTGGCCGTCGCCCGGCTCACCAACGACAACGCCCCCCTGGGCTCGAGTGTCGCCAACACACCCTCCACCAGCAACGGGACGGGCGGTGGTGGAAACGGCGGCAGCGGCTCGTCCGGTACCAGCCTCGATCCCAACGCCGTGGCCGCCAAGGTCACCCCGGGCATCGTCAACATCAATGTCACCCTGGGCACCACCGGCGCCGCCGCCGGCACCGGCATGGTGATCACCTCCACCGGTGAGGTGCTGACCAACAACCACGTCATCGACGGCGAGACGAGCATGACCGTGGAGCTGCCGAGCACCGGCAAGTCGTACTCGGCCCACGTGCTCGGCTACGACCTCACCGAGGACGTCGCCCTCGTACAGATCGATGGTGGGGGCACCTTCACCACCGTCAGCGTCGGCAACTCCTCCTCGGTGAACATCGGCGACGCGGTGGTTGCCCTGGGCAATGCTCAAGGCCGCAACAGCGCGCCGACCGTCACCGCGGGCCAGGTCACCGCGCTCGACCGCACCATCACCGCCAGCGACCAGGCCGGCGGCGATCCCGAGACCGTCACCGGCCTCATCCAGTCCGACGCCCAGATCCAGCCCGGTGACTCAGGTGGTCCACTGGCGACGGCCAACGGCACGGTCATCGGCATGGACACAGCCGCCCAGACCTCCGGCCAGTTCAACCAGCAGGGCTCGACCGTCGCCTACGCCATCCCCATCAACAAGGCGCTCAGCATCGTCAAGCAGATCCAGTCCGGCCAGACCACCGCCAACGTGCACGTCGGCAACACCCGCGCCCTCCTCGGGGTCGGCGGCCAGACCGGCCAGGGCGGCGTGCAGGTGCTCACCGTGCAGAGCGGCAGCGCCGCGGCGAACGCCGGGATCACAGTCGGCTCGACCATCACCGCGCTCAACGGCACCTCGATCAGCACCAACGCCGCGCTGCGCAACGCGATCGTGCAGCACGACCCCGGTTCGTCGGTATCGGTGACCTGGTCGGATACCAGCGGCCACTCTCACACGGCGCAGGTGACGCTCGGAACGGGTCCGCCGGCCTGATCGCCCTCTAGCCGCGACGCGCCCAGCGGGTCTTCTTCAGCATCTTCTTATGCTTGTGCTTGCGCATCTTCTTGCGCCGCTTCTTGATGACAGAACCCACGAGGCCGGGACTATAGCGGATCGAGGCTCAGAGCCCCCATTCGCAGCGCGAATTGATCTCAGTGTGGCGGGATATGCGCAGGCCTGTAACCGCACAGCAGTGGACAACCATGGAGCGTCCGCTGCAACATGACCGCCATGAGCACGGATTCCTTTCTTGCCATAGCGGAGACCCGCGCGGACCACCTTCGGCAGCTCAGCGAGCATGAGCGTGCCCTGGAGTGGGTGACAGCCTCCCTGTCTGAGGTTGAGAGCGAAATTCCCGACCTGGAACTGGCGATGGCGGTGTACCGGCGGCTGAACCCGGACGCGGTTGACCAGGCCGGCTCCGGCCAGCCGGACTTCCTCGGGATTGCCGGTGTGCGCGCCGACCACCTTCGTCAGCTCAGCGGGAACATGCGCTCCCTCAGCTGGGTCAACGCGCCACTCTCGGAGATCGAGGCCGAGATCCCCGACCTCGAGAAGGCGATGGCCGTGTACCGCCGCCTCATGCCCGATGAGGCGGGTGAGGTGGTCGGCGCCGCGACGCGGGGGCGCTCCGGACGATCGCGTAGCTCCGACGAGGGCGATCCCCCGAGCTTCAAGGAGTACGCGCTCCAGCACCTCGACTCGGCCGGCGGGGAGACCAACGACGAAGGTGACGGCCGCCCCAACGGGGCCAGCGCGAACTCTTAACAGGGAGGGCAGATCCCTCCCTCTCGGAAAGGCGAACGTCACCGCCTTTCCAAACCCTCCCTTTTTACAGGGAGGGCAGATCCCTCCCTCTCGGAAAGGCGGACGTCACCGCCTTTCCAAACCCTCCCTCGGCGCCACTCGGCGCCGCTTTTACAAAGCAGCGAAGGCGGTGCGTAGCTTGTCTGCTGACTGGTCGAGGGATTCCGGCAGCACCTTGGTGTCGCCGACCACGGGCATGAAGTTGGTGTCTCCTCCCCAGCGCGGCACCACGTGGAGGTGGACGTGCTCGATGCTGGCGCCGGCAACGTCTCCCTGGTTGACCCCGAGGTTGAAGCCGTTGGGCTGCATCGCTGATTGAAGCGCCCGCATGGCGCGGCGCGCCGCCACCATCACCGCAGCAGCATCGTCGTCGCCGGCAGCGAGCAGGTCGGGGACGTGTGCTCGCGGCGCCACCATCACATGGCCGGGGTTGTACGGGAACCTGTTGAGCAGCGTGACCGTTGCGGTGTCCTGCGCCACCAGCAGCTGCGTGTCCTCACCGCTCGCCGCTGCGCAGAAGAAACAGCCGCCCGGGGACCCGGCGTTGGTCACGTACGCCCCCCGCCACGGCGACCACAACCTCTCCATGCCATCGATCGTCGCACTCCAGTAGGGTTGGCCCCCGTGCCCACGGCTGTGTTCGATCTCGACACGTTCCTGGCGATGCCGCGTCTGGTCAACCTCCACCTCAGCCCCGACGGTTCCCGCCTGGCGCTCACGGTCCAGACCGTCGCCGCCGATGGCAAGCGATTCGCCGGCTCCATCTGGGAGGTCAGCACCGACGGCGAGCGTCCGCCGCGCCGGCTGACATGGTCGGCCAAGGGCGAAACCGCGCGCGGCTTCCTCCCCGACGGCTCATTGCTGTTCACCTCGTCGCGCTCTGACGCAGAGTCGGACGACGACCATCACCCCGACGGCGACGCCCTCTACCTACTGCCCGCTGCAGGCGGGGAGCCGCGCCGTGTGCTGGCGCCGCCCGACGGTGTCGGCGCGGTGCTGACCACGCCCGAATCCCCCACGGTCGTGGTGACGGCCGCGCTGTACCCCGGCGCGGCCACCTTCGCGGAGGACGCGGCGCGCCAGGCGGCGCGGAAGGATGCCGGCGTCGAGGCGCGGCTGATCGACCACTACCCCGAACGCTGGTGGGACCACGACATCGGGCCGCGGCAGCCGCATCTGTTCGCCCTCGAGCTGACCGGCGCAGACGTCGAGATCCCTGCCGCGCGTGATCTCACCCCGGCGCCGCCGTGGCCGGGGTGGTTGGAGGGTGATGACCTGCAGCTCGCGCTGTCCGCGGACGGCGCGGGCGTGGCGTTCGGTGCGGCGATGCGCGCGGGCGCGCGCTTCAAGTGGGACCTCGCCGCGGTGAGGACGTCCGGGGAGCGCGCGGTGCGAGTGCTTGTCGACACCGACCGCGAGCACGGCGCTCTGGCGTGGTCGCCGGACGGCTCGACGATCGCGGTCGCCAGCGTCGATCTCGGTGCGCCGGCGACACCGCCGCGCTTCCACCTCTCGCTGGTGGACGCAGCGAGCGGGGAATCGCGAGCGCTCGCCGAGGAGTGGGTGGGCCAGGTCCAGGAGATCCGCTGGACCAGGGACGGCAGTGCCCTGCTGGTCACCGCCGACGAGCGCGGCCACACGCCGGTGTTCCGCCTCGGGCTCGACGGCACCGTCATCAGGCTCACCGCCACTGGTGCCTATGGCAACCTCGCCGTCGCTGCGGACGGCACGACCGTGTACGCCATCCGCTCCCACATCAACGAGCCACCGGCGCCGGTCGCGCTCAACGTGAACGACCCCGACCAGCGGGCGCGCCCCCTGCGCAGCCCGGTCGACGCCGACCCGATGCCGGCGCGCCTCGAGGAGATCAGCACCGCCGCGGCCGATGGCACCGAGGTGCATTCATGGCTGGTGCTGCCCGACGCGCCCGCTGCCAGCGCGCTGCCGCTGGTCGTCTTCATCCACGGCGGTCCGGTGTCGTCATGGGCGGGCTGGCACTGGCGCTGGTCGTCGTCGCTGCTCGCGGCGCGCGGTTGGGCGGTGCTCCTGCCCAACCCGCGGCTCAGCACGGGCTACGGACACGAGCACTTCGCGCGCGCCTGGGACGACTGGGCGACGCTGCCCGCCGGCGACATCCACGCCGCCGTCGACGCCGCCGTGGCCCGACCGGACATCGACGCCGACCGTACGGCGGCGATGGGTGGTTCGTACGGCGGCTACATGGCCAACTGGATGGCAGTGACCACCGATCGCTTCCGCGCCATCGTCACCCACGCCAGCGTCTGGGACCTCACCCTGGAACGCGACACCAGTGATGCGGGCATGGACATGGACCGCGAGTTCGGCGACCCCCTCCGCCACGAGGAGACCTGGAAGCGGCAGTCGCCACACCTCCGTGTGGAGTCGATCAAGACCCCCATGCTGGTCATCCACGGCGCCCGCGATCAGCGGGTGCCGCTGGGCAACTCCCATCACCTCTGGATGGAGCTGCAGGTCCGGGGTCTGCCCTCGCGGATGCTGCTCTTCCCGGACGAGAACCACTGGGTGCTCAAACCGCAGAACGCGCGCGTCTGGTACCAGACGGTGTTCGCCTTCCTCGACGAGCACGTGCTCGGCGCGCAATGGGTGCGGCCGCCCCTGCTCTAGCTCAGCGGCCCTCATGGATCAGCCCAGCCGGCAGGTCAGGGTGACGAGCCTGTCGCGGTGATCCCCCGAGACGGGCGAGATGTGGGTCAATTCGGAGATGCAGCAGAAGCCGTGCGCCGACGAGTGAGCGCGGGCGCCGCTTGCTGTTGAGCCGGGAGCGGCGCACCACCAGGCTCAGCCGGTACGCAGTCGGGACGCTGGCGCTGCTGGCGGCGCTTGCCCTGGTCGCCGCCGGCGTCGCCAACCTCACCACGTCGCAATCCGATGCCCAGCAGGCGAGCGCCTACCTGAGCGCCGGGATCGCCGCCCAGCAACACGGTCGCACCGACGATGCCCGGGAGGACTACCGGCGAGCTCTAGTTCACGATCCCAGCAACAAGCTCGGCTACTACTACCTGGCGTCCATCGAGCAGCAACAGGGTCAGGACAAGCTCGCGGAGGAGGACTATCGCGCTGTCCTGTACTTCGACCGCAACTTCGTCCCCGCGTTGCTCAACCTCGGGTTCACTCTGCAGTCGCTCGGCCGTGACGATGAAGCGCGGACGGAATTCGCCGCGGCGGTGCGCATCGACCCGTCGGTGGCGGCGCGGATCCCAGCGGCCCTGCTGCCGCGCAAGCAATGAGCCGTCACACCGCGCCGGGAGGTTCGCCCGACGATGGCGATGCAGCTGAACCGGGCAGGGCATCGCTGAAGCGGCGCATCGCCCTGACGCTGTTTGCGGCCACGGCTCTCATCTACGCGCTGACCGCTCCTGGACATCTCGGCACGAGCGACATGCGCGTCGAGTTTGCGGTGGCGCAGTCGATCGTCGGTCACGCCGACTTCACCGTGGCACACAGTCTCCCGTACGAGCCCGTTCCGTACCTGGTCGGGCCGGATGGTCGTCATTACACCGACCATGGCCTGGGACAGTCGATTCTCCTCATCCCGGCAGCGCTGATCGGACGGCTTGGCGGCTGCAGCGACCCCGCCGCGTGCTCAGCCAACGCCCAGCACGCTGCGGAGTTTGCCGCGTCTTTCCTGGACGGCGTTGCCGCGGCCCTGGCGGTGATGTTGATGTTCCTGCTGGCCGTCGACCTCGGCGCCGCGATACGGCCGGCCCTGGCGCTGGCGCTGCTGTTCGGGTTCACCACGATCGTGTGGGCGTACGCGCACGACGCATTCGACGTGGGCCCGACCGGCGCGGTCCTGCTCCTTGCTCTCTACGCGCTGGTCCACGGCACCAGGCGGAAGTCATTGTTCTGGCTTGCGATCGCGGGGGCGGCAGCGGGATTTGCGGTTCTGATCCGGGTGCCCGACGTGCTGTTCCTGCCGATCCTCGGCGCCTACCTCCTCATGGTCAGCTGGCGACTGGGCTGGACGACCATCCTCAGGCGGCTGGCGGCATTCGGCGTGCCGGTTGCAGCCATGCTGGTGGTGTTCGGCTGGTACAACTGGGTGCGCTTCGGCAACCCGCTGCAGACCGGTTACACCCTGCCCTCCGATTACTTCGCCGGAGCGCGAGCCTACGGTTTCGTGGGCTGGGGGGCCTACCCGGGCAGCCTCACCGCCATGCTGTTCAGCCCGGGCAGGAGCATCTTCATCTACTCCCCGATCCTGGTCGCCGCGGCCGCCGGGTTGCCGCTGCTGTGGAGGCAGAACCGCGCGCTGACAGCGACCGTGGTGGGTGTAGGGGGTGTGAACCTGCTCTTCTACGCGGCCTTTGGACCGGTGCCCGGGTGGGCATGGGGTCCACGGTATTTCGTGCCGGTGATGCCGTTCCTCATCCTGCCGCTGCTCCCCGTGCTGCAACGCTGGGGAGCGCTGCCGCCTCGGGTTCGCTACTCGATCTATGCGCTGGCGGCAGCCGGCGTCGTCATCCAGCTGCTCGACGTGGGGGTGGAGTTCGGCCACCAGATTCAGCTGCAGTACGACGCCGGGATCGTCTCTGATTACGAGTGGTGGAGCCCACAGTCCTCGGCCATCTGGCGGCACGCCGCCGCGATGCTCGGGCTGCTCCGGGGCACGGCCGCCTACCCGGCGAGCTACCAACTCACCGATCTCTCCACGGCGACACCCCTGACCACGACGTTCGACGTCTGGTGGACCAACGCCTGGATCAACGGGGTCAACCCGTTCGTCCTCGCGACCGTGCTCGGTGGTGCTGTCACGGCCCTGGTCGCGCTGATCGTGCGCCTGGGCCGTGCGCTGCGCCTCGCCGATCGGCCTGCCGCGGCCTAGGTGCCGAGCCTGCTGCTGAGGATGGAGGCGGCGTTGGGCGCGCCGGCGAGGTCAAATCGCGCCAAACGCAAGAGCCTGCTACCTTATGCGTTAACCAAGCGGGGGGACCGTGTCCGAGATGGTGACGACCGCAGCCGGAGAGGGGCTGCAGGAGACGCTGCGCGTGCTGGTCTGCGATGACGACCCGGCGATGAGTTCAGTGCTCAGCGACCTTGTTCGCGACTCGCCTGGCCTCGAGCTCGTGGGTGTGGGCACCGACGCCGAGTCGGCCGCCGCGCTCGCCGCCGAGACCACCCCGGACGTCGTGCTGCTCGACGTGCGCATGCCCGGTGGCGGCGGCCCGATGGCCGCGCGGCTCATCCGCGACAGTGTCCCGACTGCGCGGTTGGTCGCCTTCTCGGCACACGCCGACCGGCGCATCGTCCTGCAGATGCTCCGGGCCGGCGCCGTCGAATACCTGGTCAAGGGAGTGGACGACTTCGAAGCCATCATCGAGGCCATCCGGCGCACCGGCCATGGCCATCTCGGCCTCTCCCTGGTGGAGACCGAAGAGCTGGTGCTCGACCTGGTCGCGATGCTCGACAACGCCGAAGCGGCGATGGGCCGCGCGGCCGCGGACCTGGACGGCAGCCCATGACCGTGCCCGTCAAACAGGAGATCGGCGCGCACAGCCCGCACCCGCAGGCCGACCCACACCCCATACCACAGCGTGACAGCGAGCGGGCACGGGCGCTTGCCGAGCTGTCGAACAGCCTGTCGGAGGCCATTGGCGACAGCGAGGGCGTGCTCCAGCGCATCGTCAGGCTCATCTCAGACTTTCTCGGGGATACGGCGGTGATCCGGTTGCTCGAGGAGACCGGAACCACGATGACGGTGGCCGCGGTCTGCGACAGCGACGCCTCTGTCCAGGCGCGGGTGGAGGCGATCCTCGAGATCAGCCCCACGGCGTTGAGCCACGCCGACCCGTACGCACTTGCGATCCGCGAGGCGCGATCGGTGGCCCTGGCCGGCTCGACGCTGGCCGACTCGATCCGGCAGCACTCCCAGCCGGCACGGAAAGGTATGGATGAGCTGGACGTTCGCGTCATGCTGATCTGCCCCCTGCGCGCTCGCGGACAGGTGATCGGCACCCTCGGGCTGTGGCGGCGCGGCGAACGACCCCCGCACTCGGCTCGTGACCAGGCGTTCGCCCAGGAGCTCGCCGACCGCGCCGCGCTGGCCATCGACAACGCACGGCTGGTGGATTCGCTCCGCACCGAGGTGGCAGAGCGCAAGCGCACCCAGGCGGACATGGAGCTGTCCTCCGAGCTGCTCCACCGCGCCGAAGAGAAGCGGCGCATCCTGATGTCCAACCTGGTCGCCGCTGAGGAGGAGCAGCGCAGGCGCATCGCCGTGGACGTGCACGACGATTCGATCCAGGCGATGGCAGCCGTGAGCCTGCGCCTCCAGGTGCTTCGCCGCAGCGCTCCCACGCGCGAGTTCGCCGACAAGATCCAGGAGATCGAGCAGTCGGTGGTCATGGCCGTCGGTCGCCTGCGCCGGCTCCTGTTCCAACTCGACTCTGCTGCGTTGCACGAGATGGGGCTGGCACGGGCGCTGTCGCGGTACGCGGACGAGCTGTTCCCCGAGGCGCCACCGCGCGTCGGCTTCCGCACCGGCCTCGAGGTCGAGCCGCCCACGCTGATGCGCACCGTCCTGTACCGAATCGCTCAGGAGGCGCTCAACAACATCCGCAAGCACGCTCGGGCCAAGCAGGTGACGGTGTTCGTCGGACCGCTCGACGACGGCGTACTGGTGACCGTCCAGGATGATGGCATGGGCTTCGACGTCGTCGAGGTCGCCACGCGCGCACTGCCCGGCCATCTCGGACTCCAGTCCATGCGCGAGCGGGCGACGCTCGCCGATGGGTGGCTGACCATCGACAGCAAGCCGAGCTCTGGAACGGCAGTACGCTTCTGGCTGCCAACCCCCAAAGACCTCGAAGGCGACTGACCGCCGCAGTCAGTCCTCGCGAGTGAGCATGCCGAGGCGTGTCGCGGTGGCGACGGCCTCCAGCTTGGAGTGCGCGCGCAGCTTCTCGATGACGCTCTGCACGTGGTTGCGCACCGTCGCCAGGCGGATGTCGAGGTCGGTGGCGATGGCCTGGTTGGAAAGGCCTCGGGCGAGCAGGCGCAGCACCTCGGTCTCGCGACGGGTGAGGTCTGAGCCCGGCCGGGTGCGATCGCCGAGCCGGTCGAGCAACCGGCTGAGCATCGCCGGCGAGATCTGCGCCTCGCCGTTGTGGGCCGCGCGCACGGCGAGGATCAGTTCCTCGACGGTGTGGTCCTTGGTGAGGTAGCCGGAGCAGCCCGCCTCGATCGCCCGGCGCAGCACCAGGTCATCCGACGTGGCCGTGAGCATCACGATACGTGTGGCGGGGAACTCGTTCTTGATCTCCCGTGCCGCCGCGACGCCGTCGCCATCGGGGAGGCGGTAGTCCATGAGGACCACGTCCGGTCGGGTCTCTCGCGCGGCCTGGACCGCCGCGGCGCGGGTCTCGACAGCGGCGGTGACGGCGATGTCGTCGGTCTCGTCCAGCGCCAGGCGCAGCGCCTCGGAGAACATCTTGTGGTCCTCGACGATGAGGACGCGGATCTGGCGGTCATCGGCGGCTGGAAGGTCGACTGATGCATCTGCATCACTCGCCGTCCCACGGATGTGTCTACTCATCGGTGACCCGCCCCTCGACCATGAGCCCATGGACTCCGTCCACGTG
>CATPCA010000297.1 GCA_955652545.1 Candidatus Dormiibacterota bacterium | reverse complement strand
GCAGACTGGTCGTTCGACGAGTGCCACCGCCGCGACGATGACCTGCTCCAGCCCGCCGCTGAGCGCACGCGGCTGCGCACCGAGGCCAGGCGTCAGCTCGTCCTCGACGTCGCGCGCAACGTCATCCGTCCCAACCTACAGGCGCTCATCGCCCTCGGCGCGCGCTGGATCCAGCTCGACGAGCCCGGCGCGTCCACCGAGCCGCACGAGCTCGAGTTGTTCGTCGACAGCTTCAACGCAACCGCCGACGGCCTCGACGCCACATTCTCCACACACCTCTGCTTCTCCGACTACGACCTGTTCTTCCCGGCTATCGAGCGGATGACGGGTAGCGCGCAGTTCGCGGTCGGCTTCGCGAATTACGACAGCCGCGAGCTAGGCACCTCCGACGCGGAGCGGCCCGGGTATCGGGTGATCAAGCGCTTTCGCGATCTCCCATACAAACCAAGCCTCGGGCTCGGAGTCCTCGACATCCACACCGACTTCATCGAGTCGCCGGAATTGGTGCGCGACCGCATCCTATACGCCGTCGACGTCTTCGGTGACCCGGAGCGCATCCAGGTCACGCCCGACTGCGGGCTGCGCACGCGGTCGTGGGACGTGGCCTACGCGAAGCTGCGCAACATGGTCGCAGGCACTCAGATGGCGCGCAACGAACTGCGCATCTGACGAGCGCCTGCCTCATCGAGATCAGCCGAGCTGGGTGAGCACCTCGGGAGTGAGCTCGACCAGCGAGCTCACCTGGTTGCTGCGGCCAGTCTTCAGCGGAAAGTCCTTGTGCCACACCGCTCCGTCAGCCGCTCTATCGCGTCAGCAGGTTTATAGCCTCCACATCGCGGAGTGCCCGAGCCGGGGTGATGGCCGGCAGATCGCGGGCGTCAGCGGACTCGCTCCGGTACAGCGCCAGCGTCGTCACGGCGTTGTCAGTAGGAGACGACGACCTCACCATCGTGCCACTCCGGATCCGACTCCATGAGGTCCCGCAGACGCTGGTAGCGCGCACCCTGCTCGGGCGATGCGCTGCTCGCCGCGTAAGCCTCGCGGCTCTCGAAGACGCCGGCGATCCAGTACTCGCGGGGATCCGTATCGGACCGGTAGACGTGCACCGAGCGCGAGCCGGCTGGCCGGTCTCGCATCAACTCGTCGCCGAGCCGTTCGAACTCCTCCTGCTTGCCTTCCTTGAGCCGCCAGCGCGAGACGGAGCCATACATCGCTGTCCTCCGGTAGACGCATTTTGGGGCGCAAGTATAGGTCGGTGTCCACCTGCGGAATTGCTCTCGCCGCGATGGCCGCAGGGAAAGCTAAGGCTGGACGTTGTGGTTCAGCCGGAACACGTTGTCCGGATCGTAGCGACGCTTGAGCGCGGCTAGCCGCTCGTAGCGGGCGCTGCCGTACGCGGCTTCGCCCGTTGCCCCGACATCCGTGGCGAAGTTGACGTATTCGCCTCCCACTCTGAATGGCCTGAGCGCCTCGACGCCGGCACGCGCCCAGCTGCGGTGGGCTTCGTCGTCGTCCGCGTTGTCCCAGCAGGCCAGGATGTTGAAGGTGTACGCGGCCTGGCGGCCACTGAACGCGGATGCGTCGTTCGGCACGCGATCTACTGCGCCGCCCATATGGTGCATATCGATCTCGCAGCCGGCTGATGGCCGCTTGGCGTATGTCATAGACAGAGACGCAAAGAGCCCGTCGGGCGCATCGCCGGTGTAGATGCCGGTGAAATGCGCGCGCCGGCCGGCGGGAAACTCAGCGTCATAGATCTTCTGCATCTCGAGGAAGGGCATTACCACGAAAGCATCGAGGGCTGGTTGCAGCGCACGCAACGGCTCGAGCAGCGGGTCTGCTTGTTCGGTGCTGCCGATGTGACAGCCGGCGATGAGCACACATGGTTGCGCGCGTAGTTGAGCGGGAATCTCTTCGACATCCGGTGCAGTGAACAACACGAACATGCTTGTGAACGTATCTGGATGGCTGCGCACCCACTCGCGGTAGAAGAGGCCCAGCTCCATCGTGCGGTCAAACGGAAACATCGTGTAGCCGCCAGTCACCGTGCTCACCGGATGCAGGCGGAATTCGAACTGCGTCACCACGCCGAAGTTGCCACCGCCGCCGCGCAAGCCCCAGAGCAATTCCGGCTCGTCTGGGGCGCTTGCGGTGATCACGTTTCCGTCCGCGGTCACTACACGAGCGGAGAGCACGTTGTCGCAGGCCAAGCCGTAGGCTCGCAGCAGCCAACCCAAACCGCCGCCGAGCGTGAGCCCGCCCACGCCGGTCATTGACACCATCCCGAGCGGCGTGGCGAGACCATGCTGCGCGGTCGCCTCGTCCAGATCTGACAGGAGGGCACCTCCCCCCACCAGCGCGACGCGCTGCTGCGGATCGACTTCAATCCTCCGCAAAGGAGAGAGGTCGATCACCACCCCCTCATCGCAGGTGCTGAATCCGGCGACACTGTGCCCACCCCCGCGGACCGCCAGTTCCCTCCCCGCTTCGCGGGCAAAGCGGATCGTCGAGACCACATCGCCTTCAGAGGCGCACTCGGCCACTAGCGCTGGACGCCGGTCGATCATCCCGTTCCAGATGTGGCGTGCCCGTTCGTAGCCGGCGGAGTTCGGAGTTACGATCCGCCCGTCGAGCCGAGCGCTGAGAGCAGAGACGGCGGGGTCTTCGAGTAAAGCCATGACGGGTCCTCCCTCGGGTGATGGAGCACATCATGAGAAACGGGCCGATGCTAGAGAGCGTCCCGACACCCGTCTGTGCCGCGCATCACAGGCCGGCCCCTCCCAGCGCGACGACATCGTCAGGTTGCTGCTTGGTGCGTACCTGTTCCGCGATCTGAACCCCGCCGAGCTCCAACCGCTCGCCACCAGGTGCACACTTCGCGATTACCCCAAGGGCGCACGTGTGTTCGCCCTCGGCGATCCGGCCACCGCCCTGTATGTGATTGTCAAAGGGGCGATCAAGGATTGCCTGGTCACGGCCGCAGGCGCCGAGGCGATCTTCGAGGTGGTCTCGTCGGGTGGCGTGTTCGGCGAGCCGGGCCTGTTTTCGGTTGAGCGCGATCGCATCGTCGACTGCATCGCAATAGAGCCGTCGCGAGTCGTGATCATTCCCCGCGACGCACTGGTCGACTTCTTGTTTACACACCCTCCGGCGATGTCGCGGATGCTCGAAGGCCTCGCTTCCGAGCTGCGTCGGTATGCGTTGCTGGTCGCCGATGTCGCGTACCGGAAAATCCGGGATCGCGTCGCAGCAAAACTATTGGAATTGGCTCTCACTCACGGCGGCGCCGAGGGTCCGCGCGTACGCTTGCAACTAACGCTCAGCCAGGGGCTGCTCGCCGGGATGGTCGAGGCCACGCGCGAGAATGTCAACCGCGCATTGGCCGAGCTGAGTGACGCTGGTGCAGTCACCATCGCGCGTGGCGAGTACGTCGTGGACCCGCTCCGGTTGCGCGCCTTCGCGACCGAGTACGCGCTGGGCCACCGGCGCAACCGCGCGCCGCGCCCCACTCTTTGATGGCCGCTCGTAGTGCGTCAAGACACGATCGCGACATTTGGTAGTCCCAAATACCGGAGTCTTCCCACCCAATGTCACGTTGCAGGACACTCGAGGAAAAGTCGTCTAACTCACTCCGCGTGCAGGGTGGGTCAAATTCGCTGCCTGATCGACATTCTTGAACCGACGTTGACGTGGTCCTCGGCGCTTGACCTGCGCCAACAAACAGAAAATGAGTGAGGCCAGCCCCGAGGCTCCCCCTTCCGCTCGCCCAAGGGACAGCGCAGCTGACCACACCGCGATCCCAGCTTTCCCCCGACGCCGGCTGCCGAGACCTCCGAGGAGGGAACCGGGTGCGATCTCGTTTCCAGTAGCGCTCCGGGCCTCAGGGACTCCCAGATGGCGCGACAAGACAATCTCGTTCCCGGGTATGCGCGCGCTGCCTATGCCGTCGTCGCCGCCAATACCGCGGCGCCGAGGCAGGCGAGCGCGGCACCGCCGAGCTGGACGTGAGCGGGGCGCTGGCGGAGGGCGATCGCGCCGAGCGCGATCGTCGTGACCGGGTAGAGCGAGGCGAGCACGGAGACGACGCTGAGCGCGCCGCCGTGGGTGGCGTTCGCGAAGGCAGTATCGGCGGCAATGTCACTCAATCCGATCGCCGCGATGATCAGCGCGGTGCCGCGTGACACCGACAGTCCCGCGGCTGTCCAGGGTCTGAAGCCGCCACGAGACGGCCGCACCGGCACTTCGTCGTCGGCGGACGCCGGGGGTGACGGGCGCCATGCCCTTGCGGCACTGACGATGACCGCGGTGGCGAGCACTCCGACAGCGGTAACGACGCCACCGGCGCGCACCGCAGCGATCGCCCACCAGGGGTCGGCTTTGCTGGCGACGCCGATCAGGGCGAGCACGGTGCCGGCGCCGAGCGCCGCGCCAGTCGCCACAGCCGCTCCCAACAGTGCCTGCCGGCGCGGCTGTCGGTTTTCTCCCCGCGTCCACGAAGCGGCAACGGCGCCGCCCAGTGCGCAGACGAGACCGACCACGATCAGTACGTCCACGTGATCCCCACCGGCGATTCCGACGAGGACGGGCAGGATCGCGCTGAGCGCAGCGATCGGAGCCATCACGATTGCCGGCCCGCAGCGCAGCGCAAAGTAGATCAGCCCCAGCTCCCCTACCGCGACGACGCCAGCCGCGAGGCCGAGCAGGAGGCGACCGTCACGCGGCATGGCCGTACTGCGGTGCAGCAGGACAGGGGCGAAGGCGAGTAAGCCGGCCAGTTGCGATCCGGCGAGCACGAGCGGGAGCTTCGCGTCGCGCGCCGCGACGCCGCCGAGGAAGTCGGAGGTGCCCCAGGCGGCGCTGGCAGTCAGCGCGAGCAGGATGGCGGTCATCAGTTTGGCTCCGGCAAAGCACGGTTCACCAGTGCAGTGTACCAGCAAACGACGCTTTGCTGGTACACTGTGGGCGTGGATCCGATCACCGATTTGGAGATGGTCGGCGGCCATCCAGCGCTTGACTTCGTCAACACCGTCGAGGACCGCCTCGGGCCGCACCACAGCGACGTGCTTCGCGGCCCGAGCGACCTCATCGCGTGGGGCGAGCAAGCGGGGCTGCTCACCGGAAACGCCGGGCGCGGCCGTGGCGGGAGGTCCGAGTTCACCGCCGCGTTGGAGCTGCGCCAGCGCCTCACCGCGCTGCTCGACGCCCGGGTTGCCGGCCGCCCCGCGTCCACCGCCGACCTGCGGGCGCTCGCGCGCGAGGTAGCCGCCGCTCACGTCGCCGGCATGCTCGTGCAGAAGGATGATGGCACGCTGTGCTGGCGGTGGAACCCAAGCGCGCTCGCGACCGTGCGCCACACCATCGCTACCGCGGCAAGCGATCTGCTCGCCAGCCCTTCAGTCGCACGCATCGGCCAATGCGCCGGCGCCGGCTGCGGCTGGTTCTACCTTGACACGACCAAGCGCGGCAACCGCCGCTGGTGTTCAATGCGCGACTGCGGCCAGGACGCTAAGTCGGCCCGCCGACGGGCCGCGGCGCGCGCACCCCTGCGGGATAGGGACCACGCTGCGTTCCGCCCGCCGAGAGCATCTGCATCGCCGGAACGTACAGCCGATAAGTGACGCCCCGACGCTCGGCCTCCCACTCTCGCCGCTACAGCGCTCAGGCTGGGATTCGAGGTTCGAATCCTCTCTCCCCAGCCATTGTGCGCGCGCATAATCTGAATTGCGACTGGGGCGGCCTCGGACGCTGGCACACTGCGATCAAATGCTCCCACAGCGCTCGGACAGCCGATAAGTCGCGAATAGCGATTCAGGAGAGGGCGGGTGCTGCGTGGTCCCGGGACCGATGAATCATCCTGCCAGCTACTCCTTCTTCGCCGAGGCGGTCGGAGATTCGTCGGTGAGCAGCGCGCCCCGCGCCTGCCGTTCGCTTCGGTTGCCGACACGGGTCCAGTCGACCAGGTACGCCATCTGTGCTCGTGGGTCACCACCTGCCTGTCACGCTGGCCGCAGCGCCAAGCTATTTGCGGGTTCCCACCCCTTGTGTCCGCCCGCTGGCGCCGCGACGATCCGTCCAACGCGGCAGCGGCAGGGAGTAGTCAGAGGTGAAGTTCATCAATACCGACGGAGTGACCTTTGTCGGGGCGGGTTCGGAGTGGTTCTGGGCAGCGGTGAGCGGGCTCGTGCTCGCTGTAACGTTCATCGCGATCTACCGGCAGCTCCGGCTGCAGCGGCTGCAGATGCGCGACAACACCAAGGTCCTGCGCAGCCAGGCGCACTACAACGCGCTGGCGCTCCTGCAGCGGCCCTGGGAGTTGCTCATCGAGGACGTGGGATTGTCGGAGATTGTCAACTCCGGCTACGCGAACCCCGAAGCGCTGAGCGAGACCGACTGGCTGAGATTCAGCGCCTACAGCTTCATGCAATTCAACGGCTGGGAGTACTGCTACTACCAGTACCCGGATGGTTCGATTCCGAAAGAGCTGTGGGTCGGCGTCGATAACACCCTCAGAGCCTGGATCGATACGAAGCCCGGCCTAGCCCGCTTCTGGTCGGAGTCGCGAATCTCATTCGACGAGCCCTTCCGGTCCGAGGTCGATCAGCAGTTCGCCAGGAAGCCGGTTCCGGCTGAGCGATGACCGACCCTCTACGCCCTTGCCCGGTACCGCTCCAATTGGGCGGCCAGGCCGGCAGCGCGTCGCAGATCCAGCAGACTTCGTGCGAAGCCCGCAGCCAGTGGTTGAGTGAACGTCGCTAACGTGCTGAGCGCCACATCGTAGTCACGACAGGACCGTTGCTTGGGTACGAGAACCCGCCGAACGACTCGAAGCCGACGCTCGCGTAGCGGCGGTTGTTCGCCGGGTTCGATGATTCGAGGTACGCCGCGCAGTGCTCGTCGTCGATCACGGCGAGGTCGTGGGCGAGGAGCCACATGCCAAGCCCCTGACCGCGGTGATCGGGGTGGGTGCCGAGGAGCGACAGGTAATAGTGCGGCTCGCCTCGCGGGTGAGCGGTGTCGAAGCGCCTGAGCAGTTCGCGGAAGCTGTCTTCCTCGGGACCGAGCCCGGCCGCCAGCTCGGACATGCGTTTCTCCTGCTCGGGCGACATCTCCGTCCCGCCTGGTGGAATCCACAGCGACGTCGCTCCGCCGCCGTCCAGCACCCACGTCCACGGATACCGCAGCGCCCCCTCGACGGAGAGACGCCAGAACACGCGCCGCCGCTCGGTGCCCAGCGGGTGCAGCGCACGGCTCCACAGCGGATCGTTCGCGAACGCCAGCGTGATGATGCTGGTGACGGACTCGAGGTCCGTCGGCGTCGCCCGACGCGCGGAGAGCTGGCGCTCCATGAGGCGGGACTGTATG
>CATPCA010000296.1 GCA_955652545.1 Candidatus Dormiibacterota bacterium | reverse complement strand
GCGTTCAGCTGGGCGAGCACGTGGCCGGTGGCACTGCAGTCCACCACGATCAGGTCCCACGTCGGTGAGCCGTCGTTGTCGCGCCTGCGCTCCTCGAATGCCACCTTGCCGACGACGAGCATGTCGCGCGGACCGGGGACGGCTGTGGCGATGAAGTCGAAGACCTTGCCGAGCGGCGTGGCGCGGGCCAACCTCGGCACCTTGAAAAACGTGTGCAGGTACTCCTGGAACGACTCCTCGGCGTGAAGCGCCAGAAAGCTGATGTTGGGCTGGGCGAGCTCGGGTTTGAAGCTCGTCCCCTTCGACCCCAGCGCGGTCGCAAGGTCGCCCTTGGGCTCGACCTCAACCCCGAGCACCTGCTTGCCCGCCCTGGCTGCGAGCAGCGCGATGGCCGCGGCGACGGTTGTCTTCCCGGTCCCGCCCTTGCCGGCGACGAAGATGATCCGCCTGGCGAGCAGCGCGTCGAGCCTGCCGGGAGCGGAGCTGGCGGCGCGGCGTCTACGCGGCAGGGGTGGCCGCCTCGAGAACCGCGGCGGCGTGTCCGGCGGCCTTGACCGCGCGCCACTCCTTCTCGATCTCAGCCGCGTCCCCGACCAGGAAAGTGCTGCGCTCGACGCCCTTGTACGTCCGCCCGTACATCGACTTGTCCACCCAGGCGTCGAGCGCACCGATGAGCACGTGGTCCGGGTCGCTGATGAGCGGGATGCCGAGCTCGCACTTCGCGGTGAACCTGTCGTGGCTCTCGGCCGAATCGGGGGAGACACCATAGACGTCGATCCCCAGAGCCCGGAAGTCGTCGAGCAGGGCGGTGAATTCGCGCCCTTCGATCGTGCAGCCGGGGGTGTCGTCCTTGGGATAGAAATAGAGGACGGTGCGGCGTCCGAGCAGGTCGTCGCGGCGCAATCGGTTCCCCCCGCTAAGCTCCAGGTCGAAGTCGGGCAGCGCTGACGTCGTCTCCATGTCCATCCTCCTCGTGCCCGACCGCACCGCCGCCGGCGTCGTGAGTCTAGTGTCGGGGCGGTCGCCGGGGCAGCAATTGGCGCTGCCTATACTCGGCGGCGGATGAGCAGCCGGACCCCACGACGCAGTCGCCGCCCCGCCGCGTCCAGCACGCCGGCGGTCCCCGCGGCGCTTGCCGAGGTGGCCGACATCGTCATCAACGCCACGCCACCCACGGCTGCTCGACGCACCGCGACCGGCCTCCTGCTCCGATTCATCTCCTGCGGGGTTCTGGCGCTCAGCTTCGGCGCGATCTGGCGGTTCACGCTCGCCCCCGCGGTCATCGGGCCGGCCAGCGCGTTCGCCGGGATTTTCTTCCTGCTGCTCGGCTTCATCGCCGGCGGAATCACGTGGTACCTGCGCGATGCGCGGCGGCGCAGCGTCGACCCGGACTCGGTGAGCGACGAGCGATTGGTGTTCTCGTTCATCGTCTTCGCGGTGATGCCGTTCGCAGTGCTGCTGCTGGTCGGCCTGGTCTGGTTGGTGGCGCTGCTGATCGGCGCATCCTGAGGTCGTGCCGAGCTAGTTCAGGGCAGCGCGGAGGCGGCCGGTGACCTCCTCGACCGCGACTCGGTCGGACGCGTCCGCGGACGCGAGATCGAGGTAGTACCGCAGGTCTGTCAGCGCAGCGCCATTGTGGCCCGCCCGCCAGAGCAGCAGGCCACGATCACGCCGCTCCGCGGGCTCGTCTGGGAGCAGGGCGACGCACCGGTCGGCGGCACGGAGCGCCATGTCCCAGCGTTGCATCGACGAGTAGCAGCCGCGCAGGTTGCGGGACATACGCGCGAGCATCACCCGCGAACTGGCCGGCTCGAGCCATGACGGCTGCAACTCGGCCGGCTCGCTGCCGGTCGCCGTCGCCACGAGGCGGCGCGCTGCCGGCTCGTCCAGGATGTCGCCGTCGGAGGGTTCGGCAAGGACGCCGTCCACGCGAACACCGAAGTGTCCCGGTAGGCCCACCCCCTCGACGTCTAGTCCTGCACGCCGGCCGACGGCGATCCACACAGCAGCGCAGCTGATGGGAATGCCGGCGCCGCGTTGCAGGACGGTGTGCAGGTAGTGGGCACGTGGATCGCCGCCGCCGCTGCGGCGCAGCCCCACACGTTCGCGGAGCACCGCGTGGACGATCCCAATGGCGTCGGTGCCGCGGCTTCCGTTGAGCCGGGTCCTGGCGCCCGCGGCGAGCTCGTCGAGCACGCGAAGCGCGCCCGGCACGTCAACCTCCGAACAGTCCTCGGCTGCGAGCCAGAGGGCTCCCTCGGCAATGTCGCCGCTTGGGTTGCCGGCGCAGTCGAGGAGGGAACGGCGCGGATCCGGTTCCATGACGGCGCAATGATGCACCGTCGCGCACCCACGTCCGCTGCCGTTCGCAGGAGGGTTACATCGCAACCGTTGGTAGACTGGGCCGATGCTCCTCGAGGAGATCTCCGGCCCGGAGGACCTCCGGGCCCTCGGCACCAACGATCTCGATCGGCTCTGCGCTGAGATCCGAGAACGGCTGATCAATGCTGTCGCCCGCACCGGCGGTCATCTCGGCCCCAACCTCGGCGTCGTCGAGCTCACCGTGGCGATGCACCGCGTTTTCGACTCACCGCGCGACCGCATCGTCTTCGACACCGGCCACCAAGCGTACGTCCACAAGATGCTCACCGGCCGAGCCGATCTCTTCGACACGCTGCGACAGCACGGCGGCCTGAGCGGATATCCGTCGCGTTCGGAGTCGGAGCACGACATCGTCGAGAACTCGCACGCCTCCACCGGCCTCAGCTACGCCCTCGCACTGGCGACGGCACGGGAGTTGCGCGGGGAGCGCGGCAAGGTGGTGTGCGTCATCGGCGATGGGGCGCTCACCGGTGGGATGGCGTACGAGGCGCTCAACAACATCGGCCAGCGTCAGCCCGAGATGATCATCATCCTCAACGACAACGGCCGCTCCTACGCGCCCACCGTGGGTGGCATCGCCGAGAACCTCGGCCAGCTGCGCCTGTCACCGAAGTACGAGCGCGCCAAGGTGGCAGCAGGTCAGACCCTGCGCCAACTCCCGGTGGTCGGCCAGTCGGCGTATGGCGCGGCCAAGCGCATGAAGGACTCGTTGAAACAATTGGTGAGTCCCATCTCGATCTTCGAGACACTGGGCCTCAAATACGGCGGCCCGATCGACGGCCACGACGTGCGCGCCCTCGAGAAGGCGATGCGCGATGCCGCCGCCTACCACGGTCCGGTGGTGATCCACGTCGTCACCGACAAGGGCCACGGCTACGCGCCCGCGGTGGACGATTCCATCGACAAGTTCCACGGCGTGTCGAGCTTCGATCCGAGCAGTGGCAGCTTCTCCAGCAAGCCACCCGCCTGGACCGACGTGTTCGGAGAGGCGCTCCTCGAGGCTGCCGAAGACGATGACCGCATCGTGGCGATCACCGCGGCGATGGCCTCGTCGACGGGCCTGCTGCCGTTCGCGGCCCGTTTTCCCGACCGGTTCTTCGACGTCGGGATCGCCGAGCAACACGCGGTCACCTTCGCGGCTGGTCTTGCCATGCAGGGCCTGCGACCGGTTGTGTGCATCTACTCCACCTTCCTGCAGCGTGCGTTCGACCAGATCACCTGCGACGTCGCCCTGCACAAGCTGCCCGTGACGTTCGTGCTTGACCGCGCCGGCATCACCGGTGACGACGGCGCCTCACACCACGGCATGCTCGACCTCGCCTACCTGCGGCTGATCCCAGGGATGACCGTCACGGCTCCGAGCTCGCCGGACGAGCTGCGCCTCCTGCTCGCGACAGCGCTGGCGCACGATGGTCCCTTCGCGCTGCGTTATCCGCGCGGCGCGGCGCCACATGCAGGGACGGTGACGATGCGTCCGCTGTCCATCGCCACCATGAACATCGCGCGCACCGGCGACGATATCGCCCTGCTGGCCGTCGGCAAGATGGTCGGTGTCGCCGCCGCCGCGGCGGAGGCGCTGAGCGCTGAGGGCATCGCGTGCACGGTTGTCGATGCGCGGTTCGTCAAACCTCTCGACCCGGGGATCGCTGAGCTGGCAGCACGACACCCCGCGGTGCTGACCATCGAGGACGGCACCGTCATCGGCGGCTTCGGCGACGCGGTACTCGAGGCGCTGGCGGAAGCGGGCCTGTCTGTGCCGATCCGTCGGCTGGGGTTGCCTGACCGCTTCATCGAGCACGGCGCGCAACCGCTGCTGCTGCACAAGTTCTCGCTCGACGTCGACGGCGTCATCGGCGCCGTGCGTGAGACGCTCAGCGAACGCCGTCCCAGCGTCCTGGCGGGGTAGCGGCGGGTTTGGCTCACGAGGACGTGCTCGAGTTCGTGCGTCGCAACCATCGAGCCGTGCTGGCGACCCATCGCGGCGACGGCGGCGTCCAGCAGTCGCCCGTGGTCGCTGCGGTCGACGACCATGACCGCGTTGTCATCAGCAGCCGGACCGGGGCGGTCAAGACGCTCAACCTCCGGCGCGATCCGCGCGCCAGCCTATGCGTTATGAACAACGGCTTCTTCGGCGAGTGGCACAGCGTCGAGGGTCCGGTGGAGATCGTCGAGCTCCCGCAGGCGATGGAGCCGCTGGTCGATTACTACCGCCGGGTCTCAGGCGAACATCCTGATTGGCAAGAGTATCGGTCCGCGATGGAGAGCGAGGGCCGTGTTCTGCTCCGGCTCACCGTCGAGCGCAGCGGCCCCCGCGTGCAGCGCTGAAGCACCGTCCTCGCGGGTCAGGATCGCGCCAGCGCGCGACGCAGGAGATCGCGGCCCCCGGGCGGAGTGACCGAACCGACGACGATGTCGTCGCAGCCCACCCAGGACGCGGCGGTGCGCAGCGCCTCTGCCATGGCGTCCACCGCCCGCGGCTCCATCGACACCTGTCGCGCGCGCAACACCGTCCCGTCACGCTTGGGGTCAACCCGGCCGCGAAGCCTCCCCGCCGCGAGCAGTGGCATCACGAAGTAGCCGTGCTGACGTTGGGCGGCAGGCGTGTACGCCTCGATGCGATGGCGGAAACCGAAGAGCCGCTCGGTCCGCGGCCGGTGCCAGATGAGCGAGTCGAACGGTGAGAGCAGCACCGGCCGATGGCGGGCGACGGGGGCGTCGCCGGCCAGCGCGGTGGGGTGCGCCCAGGTTGGCCTGGCCCAGCCCGGCACCACCACTCGCACCAGGCCGGCTGCCTCGGCCGCCGGTCTGACGGCAGCCATCGGCAGGCGGAAGTAATCGGCGAGGTCATCGTCGGTGGCAACCCCCATATGCGCCGACGCACGCTCCACCAGCCCGGCGAAACAGGCCGGGTCATCGAGGTCGGCCGCCAGCAACCGGGCCGGTATCGCGCGTTCGATCAGCGTGTAGACGCGACGGAACCCACGCCGCTCGACGCAGGCAACCTCACCTCGGGCCAGCAGTTGCTCGACCGCGGTCTTGACCGGGCTCCATTCCCACCACCCGGGCGTGATCCTGGCGCCGCCGAGGTCCGCTGTGGTCAGCGGGCCGAGGTCGCACAGACGGGCGAGGATCTCCTCCTGCTCGCGCGTCCGTCCCGGCCACCGTGCCTGGAAGCGCCGGCGGCGCCATGCGAACAGCGGCCACAGCTCCATCGGGATGACGCACGCGGCGTGCGCCCAGTATTCGAACGTGCCGCCGCTGCCCCACCACGCCCGCGCGATGTCGCCGCGGCTGACCTGACCGAGTCGTGTGAAGGCGACCAGTTCGTGCGAGCGGGCGATCACCGAGATGGTGTCGATCTGGATGGCGCTGAGCTGTTCGAGAAGGCGCAGTGGATCGCGGTGTCGCCGCCCGGTGAGTCGCTGCGCCGCAATCGCCAGGGCGCGTGCGTCCGCGGCGCTCACCTCCAGGGTCACGGGCGGCTACTCTCGCAGAACCCATCGGCGTTACCGTGGTTGCATGGAACTCAGCGAGGACGGTCGGGACAAGCTCGCCGCCCTTACCTGGGCCTCGCTCTGCGTTCCATGCCGCAGCGCGCGGCCCAGGTCGCCCTAGGGTCCCTCCGGTCGTGTCGGGGTTGGCTGCTAGGCGTCGAAGTACAGGAAGAACTCGTTGGGGTGGGGGCGGAGTGCGATCGGATCGACCTCGCTCTCGCGCTTGTACGCGATGTACGTGTCGATGAGGTCGGAGGTGAAGACCCCGCCGCGGAGCAGGAAGTCCTGGTCGTTCTCGAGAGCGTCGAGCACCTCGGAGAGAGAGCCGGGCAGGTCATGCACGCGTTCGGCCTCGCGACCTTCGAGCTCGTAGAGGTCGGCATCGACGGGCAGGGGTGGCTCGATCTTGTTCTGGATGCCGTCGAGGCCGGCCATCAGCATCGCCGAGAACGCCAGGTAGGGGTTGCACATCGGATCGGGCGAGCGGAACTCGAGGCGACGGGCTGCCGGCTTGTCGCTGTAGGTGGGGATGCGAACGCAGGCGCTGCGGTTGCGCGCGCTGTAGGCGAGCTTGATGGGCGCTTCGTAGCCCGGCACCAGGCGCCGGTAGCTGTTCGTGGTCGGCGCGGCGAAGGCGAGCACCGCCGGCGCGTGCTTGAGCAGTCCGCCGATGTACCAGCGGGCGATCTCGCTGAGCAACGCGTAGCCGTCGGCGTCGTAGAAGAGCGGCTCGTCGCCGTTCCACAACGACTGGTGGGTGTGCATCCCGCTGCCGTTGTCACCGAACAGCGGCTTGGGCATGAACGTCGCGGTGTACCCCTCGCGGTAGCACACGCTCTTGGCGATGTACTTGTACTGCAGCACCTTGTCGGCCATTGACACCAGCGTGTCGAAGCGCATGTCGATCTCGGCCTGGCCCGCGGTGCCGACCTCGTGGTGATGCACTTCGATGTCGATCCCGGACTCGATCATGGCGAGCACGATGCGGCTGCGCAGGTCCTGCTGCTTGTCCACCGGCGGCACCGGGAAGTAGCCACCCTTCAGCTTGGGTCGATACCCGAGGTTGGCAGTGCCGTTCTTGCCGGTGTTCCAGACACCCTCATCGGAGTCGATGAAGTAGTAGCCCTCGTGGGTGTTCTGGTCGTAGCGAACCGAGTTGAAG
>CATPCA010000295.1 GCA_955652545.1 Candidatus Dormiibacterota bacterium | reverse complement strand
GCGCCGGCGCTGCGGCGCGCCGCCACGATGTAGATGATCCCGACCACCACCAGGGGAATCACCGCGTCGAGCCAGCCGGCGCCGATTCCGATGCCGAACAGCCGGCGCCCCAAGGCGAGCAGCCCGGTGACGATGCTGGCCACAACCCCGATGTCGATGGCGGCGGCGATGCAGGCGCGCACGCCTCGCGGCACCCGCACCAACCCGCCTCCCGTCGTCGGAGGTGTGCGCCGGATGGCGAGGAAGATGCCCAGGCCCATGAGGATCAGGATCACGCCCTGCACAGCGAGTTGCTCGACCTGGTTGAAGACGTGCTCGACGGGAATGCCGACGACGGTGCCGAGCGCCACGAACACCCCCACCCACACCACGGTCGACGGCACCATTGCCGCGATGAAGGTGCGCCACGGCACGCGGACCGCACCGGCCACGAGGGTGGTGTAGATGCGCAGCCCCGGGATCAGCCTGCTCAGTGCGACACCGGTCCAGCCCGCTGATCGCACCCGTTTCGACACGCGCTCGAGGTTGCGCTGCTGGTGGAGCCGCTCCGCCAGGGCGATGAGCCCGCGCTCGCCGACGAGCCGCGCCCAGCTGTACCCCACGATCGACCCCACGACGCACGCGAACATCGCCAGGGGGATGAAGACGTAGGGGTCCAGCCCCCCGGCGGCGATCAGCAGCCCGGCGGCGAGCAGCACGATCTCGCCGGGGGCGAACGGCAATGGCACCCCGGACTCTTCGGCGAACAGCAGGCCGCAGAGCAGCACGACGGCAACAGCGCCATGCAGGCCTTGGAGAAAGTTCAGGCAGACACCGTCCTGGTCATCGCTGGATTGTGACTCCGGTCATTCCTCGCCGAGCTCTGCCAGGTACTCGTCGACCTGGATGACGTCCATGAGCACCTCACGAGACTTGCTGCCCTCGTAGGGGCCGACGATGCGGTGCTCGGCGAGCTGGTCGACAAGGCGGGCGGCGCGTGTGTAGCCGACATTCATCTTGCGCTGCAGCAGCGAGGCGGCCGCGCGGCCCTCGGCGGCGACGATGTGCGCTGCCTTGGCGAACAACGGATCGCGCTTGGTGGCCTCCCTCGCCCAGGAGACGTTGGCCTCGACCTGGAAGATCTCCTCCTGGTAATCGGGCGCGCCCTGGAGCTTCCAGTGCCCGATCAGGGCGTCGAGCTCGCGGTCGCTGACGAACGCTCCCTGGAGTCGTTGCGCCTTGCCCTGGTCGATCGGGAGGTAGAGCATGTCGCCACGACCAAGAAGCTTCTCGGCGCCCATCTCGTCGAGGATGACGCGCGAATCGGTGCCGCTCGACACCGCGAACGCGACGCGCGACGGGATGTTCGCCTTGATCAGCCCGGTGATGATGTCGGCGGACGGCCGCTGCGTGGCGACGATCAGGTGAATGCCGACGGCGCGTGCCAGCTGGGCGATGCGGCAGATGAGGTCCTCGATCTCGCCGGCCGCGACCATCATCAGGTCGGCCAGCTCGTCGATGACGATCACCGTGTACGGCAGCGGTGAGAGTCCCAATCCGGGAGCACGCTCGTTGAAGGCGGCGATGTTGCGCGCCCCGTGCGAGGCGAACAGCTTGTATCGCTCCTCCATCTCTTTCACCGCCCAGCGCAGCGAGGCGACCGCCGCCTCGGGCTCGACGACGACCGGGACGAGAAGGTGCGGTAGGTCGGCGAAGTTGCTCAGCTCGACCCGCTTGGGGTCGATGAGGATGAGCTTCAACTCGGCGGGGGTCGCCTGCAGCAGGAACCCGCCGAGGACGGCGTTGATGCACACGGACTTGCCGCTTCCCGTTGCCCCGGCGATGAGCATGTGCGGCATCCGGGTGAGGTCCCCGGCAACCGGGTGTCCGCTGACGTCAGCCCCCAGCGCGACGGCCAGGCGTGTCCGTGCGTCGGTGAACGACGTCGATTGCACCACCTCCTTGAGAGCGACCAGCTGGGCCGCCTTGTTGGGGACCTCAATGCCGATCGCCGACTTGCCGGGGATGAACGGCTGGATGCGGATCGGTGCGGCCAGCGCGAGCGACAGGTCGGTCTGGTAACCGACGACCTTGCGCACCGGCACCCCGGCGGCGGGCTGCAGCTCGTACTGCGTGACCGTCGGCCCGACCGACTCGCCGATGATCCGCGTCTCGATGCCGAAGCTGCGCAGGGTCGACACGATCGTGTGCTTGTTCCGCTCCACCTCGGCGTTGAGCCGCTCGCGCTTGCCGGCGACGGTGTCGAGCAGGTCGGCGGTCGGCAGCACCCAGACCTTCTCCCCTTCATCCACTGGAGCGGCGTGGGTGATGGCCACCTCGGGGATCGGACCGAGGGTCGGCTGGGCGGTGCCCTCGAACTCGCGGGTGAACCCTTCCTCGGCGAGCGGCTCGACGTTGGCAAGCTCGGCGTCGGCGATCTTTGCGAACGGGATCTCGGCAGGCGACAGCGGAACCACAGGGGAGACGAACACCGGCGCCGCCGAGCCCCGCAGGTTGACGTCGAATCGGCTGTCCGCCCTGGTCTTTCGCTGCGGCTCCGACGCGGCCGCGAGATGTTCGCGGAGCCACGCCGCGACCGGCGCCATGCGGAGGTCGATGGCAAGCACCAGTCCGAGCGCGGCGGCGACCAGCGTGAGCACCCCGGACGCCGGTCCGCCGAGGCGGTCCGCGACGCCGGGGCCGAGCTTGTTGCCCACCCAACCGGCACTCCCGGGCGCCACCAGGCCGAGGAATCCCAGGATCGCCAACAGCGTGATCGCCGAGCCGATGCCGGCGAGCAGGCCGCCGCGCCATTCGTGGCGTTGCAGGAGACGGGTGCCGGTGACCATCAGCCCGGCCGCGACCAGCCACGCGCCCGCCCCGAGCGCGATGAAGAAGCGGTCGTGCACCGGGCCCGCGACGGAGCCGCCGCCGGGGATGAGCAGCACCACCGCGAGCACCACGCCGAGGCCCACCACCCCGACGCCACTCAACTCACGGCGCTGCTCGGGCGTGAGGATCGGGTCGTGGCGAACCGGTGCGCGGCGAGGGGCGCGCGCCGCACGGGTGGGAACGCGACGGCGGGTTGCGGGACGAGAGCGGGCGGATGCGCGTCGGGCCATGGTGGTGGTTGCAGCCTCGGCGTGGACGTGTACGAGAACAGGGCTGCTCCCCGGGGTGTCCGGAGGCGCGTCGATCGTATCAGCAGCCTGTGCGACGTGCCGAACCGGCGTTCGCTCGGAAGCTCTCGCGTCAGACCTCGGTGACGACCGGGAGGATCATCGGCCGGCGTCGCGTCCGCGAGTAGAGGAACTTGGACAACCCCTCGTGGATCGAGGCCTGCCACACCGTCCAGTCGGCGTCGGCGCTCAGGTTCTGCACGAGCTTGAGGGTGTGCTCGCGCGCCTCGTCGAAGAGGGTGTCCGAGGCGGTGTCCTCGATGAAGCCGCGCGACATCAGGTCGGGCCCGGCGACCACGGCACCACTGCCCCGTTCGACGGTCAGCGCCACGATCACCACGCCGTCCTGGGCCAGCAGGCGGCGGTCGCGGAGGACGACATCGCCCGCCTCGTCGATGCTGAGGCCGTCGACGTAGACATACCCCGACGGGACGCGCTCTGGGCGCCGTCGGATCACGTCGCCATCGATCTCGATCACTGTGCCGTTGTCGACGGGCAGGATGCGATCGCGAGCGATCCCCACCGCCTTTGCCAGCTCCGCATGGATGCTGAGATGGCGGTACTCACCGTGGACGGGCACGAAGAACCGCGGGCGGGTCAGCGTCAGCATCAGCTTGAGCTCCTCGCGACTGGCGTGGCCCGACGCGTGGACGTGGTGCTTGGAGGAGTTGAAGACGCGAGCGCCGCGGCGGTAGAGGTTGTTGATGGTCCGATGGACCGCCTCCTCGTTGCCGGGGATGGGATTGGCGCTGATGATCACGGTGTCGCCGTCGTGCAGCTGC
>CATPCA010000294.1 GCA_955652545.1 Candidatus Dormiibacterota bacterium | reverse complement strand
GATTCAGCATCGGGCTGCTCCCCGGTGACAGGGCCGCTGACGCGGCGGAGGACGTGTCACTCGCCATTCCCACGGGCATGGGGGAGATGCGCAACGCCCTCATCGTGCGCGCCTGTCCGGTGATCATCGCCATCGGCGGCGCGTACGGGACCATCAGCGAGATCGCGCTCGCCCTTCGCAGCGGCCGCCCGGTGATCGGCCTCGACACCTGGGAGATCCGCCCGCCCGGCGGCCACATCGCCGACCCCGGCATCCGCCGGGCGACCAGCGCGGATGAGGCCGTCAGCATGGCCTTCGCCGCCATCGACGGTTCGATCGCGCGCTCCTGATTCAGCGGCGGCGGGCGAGCACCGCGTCGACCTCGGCGAGCGTGGCCGCGACCTCGGGCTTGGCGAAGTGCGCGCGCGCCGGCTCCAGGCGATCGATGAGCAGCTCCGCGAGCGCGTTCTTGGCGTCGCTGGGATGGAGCCTGCCGCGACCGTACACGCTCGCAAGCTCGGCGTACGTCTCGACGGTGATGGGCCCGCCGTTCGCCTCGCTGCGGTCGATGCGCACCGGCGCGTCGTCCAGAGCGAAGACGAGCTGGTCGAACCAGTTGAGCACCGGGTTGAAGCGCGTCTCCTCAGGCGGGCAGAACGCCCTGGCGACGCGGCGCCGGATGGTGTCGGGATCGTCGTGGATGAACACCGCCGAGCTCGGATCGGACTTGCACATCTTCAGGGTGGATGGGTCGACGTCCGCGGGCAGCGGCCACACCGACGGCCGGCGCAGCCCCAACAGCAGAGGGTGATGCACCGCAGCGGGCTTGATGGTGCGGCCGTCGGCGTCGGAGAGCTGGTGGGTGCGCAGCTTGGTGGCGACGTCGCGGGCGATGACGTGCGCCTTGCGCTGCTCGGTGCCCGCGTGGGCGAGGTTGATGCCCTGCGCGAAGATGTCGGCAGCCTGCATGGCGGGGTAGATCAGCTTGGCGAAGTCCACCGAGTCGCTCTGCTCGCGGCCGAGGATGCTGATGCTGCGCAGCATCCGTGCCAGGGTGGTGCTGCGGCTCACCTCGATGACAGTGCTCCAGTAGTCGGGGTCGTTGGTGTACAGGTCGGTGCCGAGCACGAAGTGCACCCGAGAGGGGTCGGCACCCACCACGAGCAGGGACGCGTTCATCGCCTCGGTGAAGTAGCCGAGCGCGATGCGGCGGATCACGTCGCGGTCGCCACCGAGCTTGTCATTGATCCAGGTGTGCCAATCGGCGAGCAGGATGTGACAGGCCACACCGGCCTCGAGGAAGTCGCGGACCTTGTTCATGGCCACCAGCCCGCTGCCGAGGTGCACCTTGCCGGAGATCTCAAAACCGATGTAGTGGCGGATCGGCGTCGCTGTCCCGAGGAGGGCGAGCAGGTCGCTGCGGCCCATCACCTCGGCGGTGTTGCGCTCGATGAGGGCGAGGCGGTCGGCAGCGCTGAGAGGGCTCACGGGCGACCGAGTGTAGACACTGGCAGCGCGCGCGCCGATCGCGGATGGCCGCTCACGCGTTGCGCGGCTGCGGAAGGCCGGCGATTGTCGAGCCGGCGGCGGCACGCGCGCGGTCGGTCCCGGTGATCACCGTCACCGCGCCCGGTCCGAACGTGGTCCACGTGCCATCGCGCCAGAGTGCCGCGGTGCGCTCGTCGATCCCGATCAGCGGAGTGGCCGCGCCCAACGCGGCCTGCGCCGAGGGGATCCACCGCTCTCCGAACGCGTCGAAGTGGGGGAGCACGGCGCACCCGGGCACAATCGCGAGTGCGTCGAGGGGGCGGCGGGTGTCGTGCTGCGGCCAGTGGTCGCGGACCAAAGACCAGGCGCACAGCGCCATCGCGCCGGCTGACGAACCCGCCAGCGCCGCGCCACCACGCCACGCGGCGGCGATCGCGTCCCACACCGCGGTCCCGGCGAGCAGTTGCACAGTGCGTCCGGGATCGCCGCCCGCGATGTAGACGAGCCCGGCGCCACGCGCGGCCTCCGCGGTCGACGGCAGCGCGGCATCGGAGCGCGAGTGGACAACGAGCTCACGCATGTCGGCGCCGAGGGTGGCGAACCAGCGGCGCGCCGTGGCGGCGGCGCGCTCGGGGTGCAGGCGCGCGGCGGCGCACACCACGTAGGCCGGCCCGCCCGCAGCCGCCTCGACGAGGATCCGGTCCTGGGGCTCATTGCCGCTTTCGAACTCGCCGCCACCGACCAAGGCAAGTACACCGCTCACCGCTCCGACAATAGGCGCGGGGGCGGCGGCAGCGGCCCTGCTCCCTACACTGTCGCGCGCATGACCGATACCGAGAAGTACGCGACGGCGACGATCGTTTCGCGTCGGGATCTCGCCACCGATCTGTGGGTGGTGCGGATCCGTCCCGACATCGAGCTCCCCTTCCGTCCCGGGCAGTACGTCACGCTCGGCCTGGAGCTCGACGGCCGCATCGTCGAGCGCCCTTACTCGATCGCCTCCGATCCCGCCGAAGGCGAGATCGAGCTCTTCATCGAGCGCGTTCCCGATGGTGAGCTCTCGGCGCCCTTACACGACGTGCCGATTGGCGACAGCACCCTGGTTCGCAAGCGCTGTAAGGGCCTGTTCCTCAAGGACGCGCCGATGGTCGAGATGCCCCACCTGTTCGTCGCCACGGTAACCGGCATCGCACCATTCGTCAGCATCCTGCGCAGCCTCCGCCGGCGCCAGGAGAGCGGCGAGTGGACCCCCGACGAGGCGGTCCTGGTGCTGCAGGGCGCCAGCCGGTCAGACGAGCTCGGTTATGAAGAGGAGTTGCGCGGACTCGACGCCGCGCTCGACTGGCTCACCTACGTGCCCACGATCAGCCGCCCCTGGGACGACACGGAGTGGACGGGAGAGACCGGCCGCGTCGAGGACGTGCTCCGCAAGTACGCCGACTCCGTCGGGCTCAAGCCGGGACGGGGCGCGATCTACCTGTGCGGCCATCCCGGGATGATCAGCAACAGCCGCGGCATCATGACCAGGCGCGGCTTCATAGACAAGGAGATCCGCGAAGAGCAGTACTGGCCCGACTGAAGCGGGTCGCGGCGCTACTTGAAACCGTAGCGGCCCTCGTGGAAGTCGCCGGTCTGCACCCAGTGGTCGATGACGACGTCGACGACCGCGTCGTTGACCTCCGACAGCCCGAGAGTTCGGGCATTGCCCTCGACTGACTCGAGCACCTGGCCACGCACGAAGTCGGGGATGCGCTGGAAGCGTGACAACGCCGACTCCGTCCAGGGCAGCGGGTCGCGGTCGCGCTCCTCGATGGCGTGCGACACCCGGCCCCAGAGCTCGTACTTGACGTCCATCTCTGCTGGGGTGATGGTCGTGCCGAGGCCGAGCTTGCGTGCGGTCCACTCGACCCGCCAGCGGGTCAGGTCGCGGCAGAACTCCGGGACGTCGGCGAGGCGGGCCTCGGCCTCCGGCGTCCAGCTGAACACCACCTCGGTGCCGGTGCGCTCGCTCAGCGGGTGGCCATAGCCGAGCTTCTTGCCCAGGGTGCGAACGAAGAGGTCGGTGATCTCTTCGACGCGATCGCGTTCCGCGCGGGCCTCGACGACCCGCTCCGCCATTCCCGCTGCGCGGTCAGGATCAATGCGACTGACGGGCGCCCGAACCCGACCGATCTCCGCCGCACGATGAGCATCCTCCGTCCACGTCATCGGCGGATGGGCCGACCCCGGAGGCACCGGGCATGCGGCCGACGCATCGTGATGAGGAACGGGGCACCGCGGCGCCTCGGGGTCGCCGGCCATGGCTCACCTCCATCTGCCCGGGATCGGTCGAACGCGATTCTACCGGGCGCAGATCACAGCACGGACCTCGGCATCAGGCGGTGGAACGTGGTCGCTATCATCAACGCGCCCAGCCACCGGGCGGGGCGGCCGACGTCGCATCTGCGTGGCAGGGAGCGGATGTACTCCACCATCTACGTCGCGCTCGACAACTCCGAGCATTCGGACGCCGCCAGCACGGTGGCCCTGGATCTCGCGGCCGCATTCGATGCGCACCTCATCGGCATGCACGTGTACGCGGCGCGGATGCACGACTACCGCTTCAAGCAGATGGAGTACACGCTCCCCGAGGAGTACCAGGACGAGGCCGAGCTTCTCCGCCAGCGGCGCATCCACGACAGCCTGATCACGACCGGCCTGGAGCTGATCAGCGACAGCTACACGGACGTCCTCCGCTACCGATCCCTCGAGCGCGAGGTGCGATTCGAGGCCCGGATGCGAGATGGCCGCAACTGGGAGGAGCTGGTCGCCGACATCGACGAGAGCCCGGACGTCGACCTGGTCATCATGGGCGCGCTGGGCACCGGTGCGGTCAAGGAGTCGCAGCTGGGCAGCGTCACCGACCGGGTGGCGCGGCGCATCCGCCGTGACCTGCTGATCATCCGCACCACCGGCGACGCGGCGAGCGACGGCGGAATCCTCGTGGCCGTCGACGGGTCGCCGCAGTCGTTCGCCGGCCTGCGCACCGCCCTGGCGCTCGGCAAGGCGCTCGGCAAGACCGTCGAGGCGGTGGCGGTCTACGACCCATACCTGCACTACGCCGTGTTCAACGGCATCGTCGACGTGCTCTCGGAGAAGGCTTCGAAGATCTTCCGCTTCAAGGAGCAGGAGGCCCTCCACGAGGAGATCATCGACACCGGCCTGGCCAAGATCTACGAGTCCCACCTCCGCGTGGCCAAGGCCACCGCCGCGGAGGAGGGCGTCGATCTTCCCATCACGCTGCTCGACGGCAAGGCATTCGAGCGAGTGCTGCGCCACGCGCGCGAGACGCGTCCCTGGCTGCTCGTGCTCGGCCGCATCGGGGTGCACTCCGATGCCGCGATGGACGTCGGCAGCAACACCGAGCAACTGCTTCGACTCGCACCCTGCAACGTTCTAGTCAGTAGTGGCAGTTACACGCCGCCCATCGATGTGCGCGCCGACGCGTCGGTGG
>CATPCA010000293.1 GCA_955652545.1 Candidatus Dormiibacterota bacterium | reverse complement strand
GCTCGCACCCCCCGCCAACCCTAACCAAGCAGTGACGGGAGCAAACGGATCATCAGGCAGCGGTTGGTGCTGAGCAGCAGGTGAAACTACTGCTTCGCTGCAACGGAGATCGAATCTGGACGGCGAGTCGCCCGGATACAAACCCACCGCCTCGTAAGCGGTAGGTCGTCAGTTCAATCCTGACCGTCGGCTCCGTGCGGCATGTGACGGCCGCGAAAGCGTGCCACGGCGATGACGCTCCAGATGAGCTCAACCACGCCGAATGGCCATGCCCCCGACAGGAATCCGTACACCGCGGAGAGGACGCATCCGCACGCAAACGCCAGGACGAAGCTGCGACCTCGGCACTCCAGCGCGTACATCAGCATCATGAAGGTGAGGGCGACGACGCCATACAGCGTGACGGCGAGCGTCATGGCGCCTGGCCTCCCACGATCGACAGGATATTCGGGAGTACGATGAGGTCGTGGAACAGCCTGGCCGCGGCATCTTCGGCTGGCTGCCGCCGGCGCTGCGCCGCCTCGAGCACAGGCTCGGGGCCAAGCGCGACGACCGCACGCTCTGGGTGTGGGTGGTGCCAGCGGCCACCGTGGTCGTCACCTTCGTGATCCTCGCCTTCATCGGCATGCAGGGCAAGGTCGACCTCTTCCTGACCGTGCCGATGGCGCTCACCCTCTCCGTGTTCCTCGGCTCTCTCTCCGCGTTCTACCTGACCGCCGCCAGCTCCGACGAGAACGAGGGGGACGACGACGACCGCCGGCGGCCGGGTCCCGCCGCTCCGCCGGGCCCGTCGCCCCTGTCGGCGCCACGCGTTGTGGTTCCGCAGGCGCGCCGGCCGTCACCCGAGCCCAAGGCCGAGGAGCGCGCGCCGGTCGGCGCGGGCTCCGGCCGCCGGTGACGCGCTCGCGCGCACAGACTCAGGGTCCAGGCGCGGCCATGTGCTCTGCCAGGTAGCGCATCGCGATCGGGTAGCGGTACTCGATGGCCATGTGTCCCGCGCTGAACATCTCGAAATGCGCATCGGTGATGCCGATGGCGGTGAGGGCGTCGCGGAAGGCCACCGCCCCGAGGTCGAGGAACCACTCGTCCCGGGTCCCGGCGTCGATGTAGATGGCGCGCAGGGAACGCAGCGCATCCGCGTTGCCGGGCACCATGCGCACCGGGTCGCACGACAGCCACCGCTCCCACACCTCGGCGATCATGCGCCCGCTGCGCACGTCGAACGGCAGGCGGACGGTGCCGTCCTCGTCGGTCGAGTAGGCGGCGGCCATCGCCCACATGTTGATGAGGATGGCGTCAGTGGGCCGCGACATCATCGGACGGGTGCGGATGTCGGCAAGGAAGCGCTCATACGACCCGTCGTACTCGTCGCGGAGCGCGCGCATCACGTCGGGCACGTCCTTCCAGTAGCACAGCTCGAACAGAGCGTCGCCGGCGTGCGTGGCCAGCGCGCCGAACACATCGGGACGCAGCATCGGTGTGATCATCGCGCCGTATCCACCGCTCGACTTACCCGTGATGGCGCGGTGACCTGGATCAGCCAGCGTGGGGAACCGCGCATCCACGAGGCTCACCACCTCCTCGCACAGGTAGGTGTGGTAGCGGCCGGTGCCGGGTGAGTCGACGAACTGGCTGCCACCGAGCGAGGTCCACGCATCGACCATCACCACCAGGCACGGTGGTACCTGGGAATCGCTGAACAGTGTGTCGATGAGCTCGATGACGTTGGGGCGGAATGCGCTGCGGTTGCGCCACATGTCAACCTGCCCGGTGAACCCTTGGATCAGGTAGATCGCCGGCAGCCGCGCCGCCGCATCGTCCCCCGTCGGCGGCGTGTACACCAGCAGCGGGCGCGTCGTGGGGTCACCGAGCGGGTTGCCGCGCAACGCTTCGCTCTCGATGACCAGTTCGTCGAGGTGCCCGCGCAGCGGTCGGTGCCAGGGCGGCCCGACGGGCGATGTCGCCTGCTCGCTCACGTCCGTCCCGCCACCACGCGCGTGACGCCGAGGCTGTCGCGGTTCGACCGCACCTCACGCAGCCCGGCGCGGCGCAGCACGGTGGCCGTCGCCCGCGCCAGGTACGGAGCGATCTCGACGAGCACGTACCCGCCGGGGCGCAGCCACGATGGCGCGTCCTCGGCGAGGCGGCGCACCAGGCCGAGGCCGTCCTCGGACCCGTCGGTGAGGGTGCCGTGTGGCTCGAACTTGCGGACTTCGACGGGAAGACTGTGCACCTCGTCGCGAGCAACGTACGGCGGGTGGATGGTGAACACGTCCACCTCTCCGCGCAGGTTCGACGGCAGCTCCACAAGCATGTCGCTGACCGCGAACGCCACATTGTCGAGACCAAGTTGTCGTGCGTTTGCCCTGCCGAGCTTGACCGCCTTCGGCGAGATGTCCACCGCCCACACCTCGCTGCCGCGCACCTGCGCTCCGATCGCCAGCGCGATCGCACCCGACCCGGTGGCGACGTCGACCGCCATACGCCGGCCACGTCGCCGTCGCAGCCGGCGCGCCGCATGCTCCACCACCAGCTCGCTCGAGGTTCGTGGCGAGAAAACGCCCGGCCGTACCATCAGTCTCAGCCCGCAGAACGTGAAGTGACCGGTGATGTAGTTGACCGGCTCGCCGGTCAACCTGCGCTCCACCAGCGCCTTGAACTGCCGCCGCTGCGCCTTGCTGACCCCGTACTCGGGCAGGCTGTCGTCGTCGGGTTCGACATCGAGGACGTGGGCCAGCAGCACCTCGGCGTCCCATCGCGCCAGGCCGGGTTGCCAGTGTTCGATGTTGCGCGACCTGGAAATCCGTTTCTCTGCCGCGGACAGCAGATCTTCACCGGTGGCCCGTAGACTGGCTGGCGTGGAGACCGCACCGCGGCTCGCAACGGTGGACATCCCGCGCATGGTAGACGAGCAGACCCGGGCCGCCCGTCGCCGGGCCGCTTTCTTCGATGTCGATCGCACGCTGCTGCGCGGCTCGTCGTTGCTCCACGTCGCCTGGCCGATGCGACGCGCCGGTCTGCTGCCGACCCGCGCCATGCTTCATTCGCTGCTGACGCAGGCACGCTTCAGCCTCTACGGCTTCGACGAGACACAGATCCGCGAGGCGGTCCGCGGCGTCGGCGCGCTCGTCGAGGGCATCGAGGCGGGGCGGCTGCGGAGCTTTGGGCATCGGACCATCCCCCTCTACGTGCTGCCGCGGGTATACGCCGAGGCGAGTGCACGCATCGAGTGGCACCGCAGTCGCGGCGACCTTGTCTTCCTGGTGTCGTCCTCGCCTCGTGAGTTCATCAGCGAGCTGGGAAGTCTCCTCGGCGTCGACGGAGTCGCTGCCACCGATGCGGAGATGCGCAACGGACGCTACACCGGTCGCATCATCCGTTTCTGCCACGGCGAAGCCAAGGCGGCGGCCGTGCGCGACCTCGCTGAGGCCAACGACGTCGACCTCATGACGTCGTACGCATACGGCGATAGCTTCGTCAGCGACCTGGCCATGCTCAACGAGGTCGGCAACCCCATATGCGTCAACCCGGATCGAGCGCTGGCGGCGGCGGCCGCGCAGCGGGGCTGGCCGATCGAGCGATTCCAGCACGCCGGTGCTCGCCCCGCAGTCATGGCCCTCAGCCGGCTTCCGCGCCGGGTCGCCAGTGCTTCCCGTCCAGCCGTCCGTCGAGCCCACAGCAGTGTCCGAAGCAAAGCCCGGTCTCTGCGCGACCTGTGAGCACGCCCGCACGGTTCGCGGGGCTCGCTCGCAATTCTGGATGTGCGCGCGCGCCGAGTCCGAACCAGCCTTCCCGCGCTACCCGCGACTGCCCGTGATCACCTGCTCGGGATACGACCCGGGCACCCCGCGCCCGGTTCGACCCGGCTGACTCTCAGTTGGCGAGCGGGGCGAGCCGGGCTGGGACGTTGACGAAGAAGGCCGCGGGTCACTCCGTCGGGATACCCCCGCCGTTCGCTGCACCCTTCTCCGGCAACCAGATCGTTTTGACGTTGACGAACTCGCGAATGCCGAAGCTGGCAAGTTCGCGGCCATAGCCGCTTTCCTTGACGCCACCGAAGGGAAGGCGTGGATCGGAGTGGGTCATGCCGTTGATGAAGACACCCCCGGTCTCCATGCGCCGCGCCAGCGACAGGCCTCTCTCCTCATCACGCGTCCAGATGTTGCCGCCGAGCCCGAAATCTGAATTGTTCGCGGCTGCAATCGCCGCATCAGCGGAGCTGACGCGCATGACCGCGGCAAGCGGCCCGAACGTTTCCTCGCGGAAAGCGGGCATCTCCGCGGTGCAGCCGGTCACCACCGCGGGCGTGAAGTAGTAGCCGCGGCCCTCTGGACGCGTGCCACCGCAGCGCAGCGTTGCGCCCATCGCGAGCGACTCGCGCAGCTGGCGCTCGATGGTGTCTCGAAGATCGTCACGCGCAAGCGGACCCATGGTCACCGAGTCCCGCGTGGGGTCTCCGATCACCATCGCCAAAGCGCGTTCGACAAGCAGCTCCTCGAACTCGCCGGCGACGGTGTCGACGACGATGAACCGCTTCGCCGAGATGCAACTCTGGCCGGCGTTCTGGAAACGCGACTTGGCGGCGACGGTTGCGGCCTCCTCGAGGTCGGCGTCCTCCAGGACGATGAATGCGTCGGATCCGCCGAGCTCCAGGACTGCGGGCTTCAGGCTTTTCCCTGCCGCCGCGGCGACGCTGCGACCGGCAGCGGTGCTGCCCGTCAGGGTGACGGCGGTGATGCGCGGGTCCTCGATGACCGCGGCGACGCGCTGGTTGGGGATCAGCACCACCTCGAAGACACCGCCGGGTAGGCCGGCGTCCCTGAACACCTCGCCGATGGCGAGCGCGCAACCGCTGACGTTGCTGGCGTGCTTGAGCACTCCGCAGTTGCCAGCGCAGAGCCCCGGCGCCGCGAAACGGAACACCTGCCAGAGCGGGAAGTTCCAGGGCATCCCCGCAAACACCGTGCCGAGCGGCTCGAAGGCGACGAAGCTGCGTGGACTGTCGCTCGGGGCGCGCTCGTCAGCCAGGAAACCGGCCGCGTGCTCGGCGAACCACTCGCACGCAAACGCGCATTTCTCGACCTCGGCGCGCGCCTCGGCGATGGTCTTGCCCATCTCCATGGTGATCAGGGCGGCGAGCGACTCGCGGCGCTGCCGAAGGACGCCACCCACCGCGGCCAGCAGCCGGCAGCGGTCCTCGATCGGCGTCGCCCGCCAGCCCTGCCGGCGCGCCAGCGCACGATCCAGCGCGGCGTCGACGTCACGCTCGGTGTGCACCGGATAGGTTGCGATCTCCTCCTCCGTCGCGGGATTGACGGAGCGCATCGCCTGCACTTGAACGGCCATCTCACGTCCTCCAGACACCGATGGTACGGGTCTGTCCACGACTCCGTCGGCGCGCGTCGATGCCGTAGGGTGACCGGCAGTGACCACCCTGGCTCGATCCACCGTCGTCCATCGCCTGGGCGGCCGGGTGATCGGCGCCTTCGCCATCGTGTATGTCATCTGGGGCAGCACGTACCTGTTCATCCGGCTGGCGTCGGAAACCATCCCGCCCCTGCTGATGGCAGGCGTTCGCTTCATCATTGCCGGCGCGATCCTCCTGGCCATCACCACTCGCATGAGCAACGGCCGCGAGAGGGATCCGATCGGCCGCCGCCAGTGGGGCGCTGCCGCGGTCACCGGCGCATTGCTGCTGCTCGGCGGCAACGGCGGCGTCGCCTACGGCGAGCAGTTCGTCCCATCTGGAACGGTTGCGCTGCTGGTCGCCACCGTCCCTCTTTTCATCGCCCTCTTCAGCGCGCTCTTTCTCGGCCAGCGTCTGCGCCGGGTGGCCGTCGTCGGCATCGGCGTCGGCCTGCTCGGGACCGCGGTCCTGCTCCGCCCCGGAGGAGGTGCCGCCGACCCCGCTCACATGCTGCTGGTACTGGCGTCGCCACTGACGTGGGCGATCGGATCGCTGTACGCGACGCGCGGCCCGTTGCCGAAGCGCCTGCTGGTGGCCACCGGGATGGAGATGCTCTGCGGCGGCGCGCTGCTGCTCGTCGCCGGGCTGGTCACCGGCGAATGGCCCAACCTGCACCTCGACAGGATCAGCCTGGTCTCAGCATTGTCGCTCGCCTACCTGGTGGTCTTCGGCTCGCTGGTCGCCTACACCGCGTACGTGTGGCTGCTCAGCAAAGTGCCCACCACCGCGGTCGCGACGTACGCGTACGTCAACCCGCTCGTCGCCGTTCTCCTCGGCTGGGCATTCCTCGGCGAGCACATCACCGGACAGACGCTGCTGGCGGCGGCCCTCATCATCGTCGCCGTGGTGCTCATCCTCTCCCGACCGCCGGTCCCGACGCGGCGCGCACCCGACCTGCCCGTGAAAGGCGTGGCGTGATCGACACCACACGGTCGGACGACGAGCGGGGTCTCAACGAAGCCGACCCACAGCACGGCCCGGGCGGCGACGAGCACAAGGTTCCGCAGAGCTTCCTCGACAGTGCAGGGCCCAAGGACTTCCTCTGCCTCGGACCGATCCTCGCCAAATCGATCTACTACTACGCGGGCATTCCCCTGGGCACCGCGCTGCAGTTCACCCGGCCACTGTACGCGGAGCTGCTCCGTGGCAGCACCATCTCGCTGATCATCGCCGGCGCCTTCGCCAACGGGGGCAGGCTGCCGCTCTGGGCGGTGCTCCTGGCACCGATACCGATCACCATGCTCACCGACCCCTTCTTCTACTGGGCGGGGCGACGCTACGGGCGTCCGCTGGTGGGCTACCTCGAGAAGCACGATCGCCGCTGGCACCGCAGGGCCGCCCGGGCGGAGAGGTTCTTCGCGCGCTGGGGGCTCTGGACGATCCTCTTCGCGTACTGGCTCCCCGTCCCCAACGATCTCCTCTATTTCGGCGCGGGCGACGCGCGCATCCGGTTCCTGCCGTTCATCGTCGTCGACCTCATCGGCACCCTCAGCTACATCGGCCTCTGGGTGGCGCTCGGATTCATCATCGGCAAGCCTGCCGAGAACGTCGCCGACGCGGTCGGTCAGTACAGCGGACGGATCACCATCGCGATCGTTGTGCTCATCGTCGCCGTCAGCACGTTCTCCGCGTGGCGAGGCGGGCGATTGCGCGGCGCGTCGTAGCTAAGGTCAGGTGACGGCGGCGCGCGCCGCGAACCGCTCGTCGAGGTGGGCGCCGGTGTGCATCACGTCGCGCAGCCGTTCGACCGCGTCCCAGACGTCGACGTAGCGCACGTACAGCGGGGCGAAACCGAAACGACAGACATCGGGCGCCCTGAAGTCGCCGATGACGTCACGCTCGATGAGGCCACGAATCACGCCGTAGCCATTGGAGTGGCGGAACGATGCCTGCGAGCCACGGCGCTGCGCATCGCGAGGCGACACCAGCTCGAACCCCATGCCCGCACAGCGTTCCTCGACCAGGGTGATGAACAGGTCGACGAGCGCGATCGACTTCAGTCGCGCCGCCGCCATGTCCTGCTCGAGCCAGAGGTCGACCGCGGACTCGAGCGCAGTCAGCTCCAGCGTCGGCGGCGTCCCGGAGAGCATCGAGGTGATCCCACGCGCCGGTCGGTACTCGGGTTCGAACGCGAACGGATCCGCGTGGCCGAGCCATCCCGGCACCGGATTGCGCATCCGGTCGTGCAGGTGGCTGCGCACGTGCAGGAACGCGGGCGCGCCCGGTCCACCGTTGAGGTACTTGTACCCGCATCCGGTCGCCATATCAGCGCCGTCGTCGTCGATCCGCAGAGGCACCGCCCCGACGCTGTGCGACAGGTCCCACACCGCCAGCGCGCCGGCGGCGTGCACCGCGTCACTGACCGCTCTCATGTCGTGCATGAAGCCGGTGCGGTAGTCGACGTGCGTGATCAGCGTCAGCGCAACGTCGTCCCCCAGCGAATCGAGGATGCGCGCTCGCGGCACCACCCGCAGAGTGGCCCCGCAGAGCCGGGTCGCCCCGGCGGCGACATATAGGTCGGTGTGGAAGTTCTCCTGCTCGGTGAGCACCACCGAGCGTCCCGGCTGCATCGCCAGCGCTGCGCACACCAGCTTGAAAAGGCAGACGGACGTGCTCTCGGCGACGACGACCTCATCCTCGTCAGCGCCGATCAGGCGCGCAATCTTGGCACCGACGCGCTGCGGCGCAGTTATCCAGCCCCCGTCGGTCCAGCTGCGGATCAGCCCTTCGCCCCACTGCCGCGCCACCGCCGCGGCGACGGCCCCGGCGGTGGCGGCCGGCAGCGCACCGAGGGAGTTGCCGTCGAGGTAGACGAGCCCCTGCGGGATGACGAAGCGCTGACGCACGCCTGCCAGTGGGTCACGCGCGTCGCGTTCGACGCAGGCCTCGCGGTCGATGCTCGCGCTCACAGCTGGTTGCGCACCTGCCACAGCTCGGGAAAGAACCGACGGTCGAGGGTTGACTGCAGGTAGGCGACGCCGAGACTTCCACCGGTGCCGGTGCGGCTGCCGATCTCCCTGGCCGCCATCAGGGCGTGATGGTGACGCCAGCGGGCGATGGTCTCGTCATGGTCGACGAACAGCTCGCAGAGTTGGTGGAGCGCGGTGCGCACCGGGTCATGGTGGCCGCGGTACAGCGACGCCAGCGCGGTGAGCCGGCGCTCGCGGGACGCGTCGTCGTCGTCGGGAGGAAAGTCGAGTCCGCTGGCACGGAGCGCAGACCCCAGCGCGTCATACAGCGAGCGCTGCTCCAGGCGCGCCATCAGCTGGCTGCGCTGGAGCTCGGTGCGGCCGGCGTCCCCGAGATGGCGGTGATCCCCGACCCCTGACACGGCCTCGATCTCACGAAACTGCGTCGACTGGAAGCCGGATGCCGGCGCCAGCGGGTCGCGGAACTGCATGAAGCCGTCGGGGCTCATGCTCTCCAGCACGCGCAGCTGCTGGATGAGCAGTTCCTCGACGTCGACAGCACGGCGCATCGGCGCCAGGGCCGCGTGGGGTCTGCCGTCGTCGAGCGCTGCGGCGGTGGCGTCGAGCTCGTGGAGGATGAGCTTGAACCAGAGCTCGTACACCTGGTGGACGACGATGAAGAGCATCTCGTCGTGGGCACCGTCGGTGAGCGGCTGTTGGAGGTCGAGGAGGGC
>CATPCA010000292.1 GCA_955652545.1 Candidatus Dormiibacterota bacterium | reverse complement strand
GACCTCATCCACCGCGACTGAGCCGGGGCACTTATCCCCAACTTATCCCCACAAGTCACAGCGCCGATATCAAGAAAAGGGGAAGAACGGGAGCACCGCCCGGTTCAGTTCGGGCCGAGATCGAGCGGCAGGCTCAGGCAGCGAACGCCACCTCCTGACTTCATGAACTCGTCCACAGGCAGTGCGGCGACGTCGAAACCGATGGCCGCGAGCTCAGACCGCAGCGCAGTGATGGCGGTTGAGCTGATCACCGTGCCGTGCATCGGCATGGCGTTGCAGGCGAACCCGGCGGCAACCTCCGCCGGCACCTCGACGAGCCTCGGCACCCGGCGATGGAGAAGCTCGAGCGATGCCGGCGCGAACGCCGTTGGGGCGACCAGCGCGGTGTGATCGTCGAGGGGGCAGAAGCACGTGTCGAGGTGATAGAAGAACGGGTCGACCAACTGCAGCGACGTGCTCTCCACGTCGAGGATGGCGGCGACCTCGGCGTGTGCGGCCTGGTCGGTGCGGAATCCCCAAGCCTGGAACAGGTGGTCGCCGACGAACAGGGCGTCGCCCGCGCCCTCGAAGGACAGATCAGGCGATACCTCGAGGACGTCGAACTGGAGGCGCTCCAGCGTGGCCCGCCAGTGGCTCTCCTCGCCGGCCCTCTCGGCGTGGTGGAAGCGGCTGAGCACCGCCCGGCGGCGCCACACCACGGCGGCGTTGGCGGTGAAGACCATGTCGGGCAGCCCCGCCACGGACTCGGTCAACTCGATGGTCTCGCCGCGCTCGAGATAGAGGCGGTGGAGCGCCTCCCATTGCTCGACGGCGCGAGCGTGGTCGACCTCGACCGCGACGTTCATCCAGGGGTTGATCTCGTACTCGATGCCGAAATGCTCCGGCCGGCACATGAGGATGGCCATGACGCGCTCTCGCACATCCGGCCAGGCCGATCGCAAACGCGGGGAGCTCCTGGTTCCGGGTCGCGCCGATGATGGCACAACCTTGCCGGCCGCGGATGGTCAGGCGGCGCCCTCGATGGGCAGGGCGCTGAGAACTGTAGGGCTGAACGGTCGCAACGGCAGGCGCGCTCCGGCTTCAGGCGGCGGCAACGGATCGCGGCGCAGGCACCACTGCGGGTTGACGTCGTCGCGCAGCGCCACCAGTTGGAACTCCACGAGGAGGTGGCCCTCACGCCGGGGCGCCCTCGGTTCGACGGTGGCGACCAGGCGCGGCCGCACCCAGGTGACCTCCGGGCCGACCTCGGCAGCGCCCTCCAGCATGTCCGGGTCGGTGGCAACCTCGACCGCGCCCGCCAGCCAGCGGGTCGACGCCCCGCCCGGCACGGCGGCAGTGCCGACCAGGTCCAGCCGGCCCCCGGCCCAGTCCGCGAGCACCACGCTCACGCCCGCCGCGGTGCTGAACCATCCGACCACGACGGCGTCGCGTCGCCCGGTCAGCGGGATGCGGAGCCGGTCGGGCGATGCGATGCCGGCTCGGTACGGCGCCCCGCCGCGCCGGGCGATCAACGAGCTGAGCCCGCGCGCCGCGGCTGCCTGCGCAAGGGCACGTCCATGACCGGCGACATGGTCGGGGAGCTGGATGCGCGAGTCCGGAGGGACCAGGTCGCGCAGCATGGCCAGCCTGGTCAGCAGCGGACGTGCTGTCAGGGGCTCGCCATCGAGGTGGAGAAGGTCCGTCGCCAGGAACACAGCGGCGGGACGCCCCGGGTTCGCCTCGCTCACCCGGGCGAAGAGCGCTGCCAGGTCGGGCCTGCCGTGGCGATCGAGCACGCAGATCGACCCATCGAGCACCGCCTCGGCAGCGCCCTGGAGCGGGCCGCTGGCAGCGATCTCGGGAAAGCGACGCTCCAGCGACGACACCTCACCCTGCAGCCGCACCGAGCCACGTCCGTCCGCGATGAGGAGGCAGCGGGAACCCTCCCACTCGACGCTGAACAGCCAGTCATCGCCGTCGAAGGGAGCCGCGCAGGGGACGCTGAGCTCGGGCTGGGCACTGCCGGCGAAGCCAGCGGCGGGGAGTGGGATCGGCAGCCGCTGCTGGTCACCGGCACTGGCGCGGCGCCGCCGCGGCGCCTGGATGCGCGCGCTCACCGGGTGCTCAGGAGGCCTTGCGCCGCCGTGCTCCATCAGCCGACTGCCGGCGGCGCGCAGCGGTCGCCTCACGGGCGGCCGGCTTGGTCTCACCATTGCCCTTCTGGGCCGCCTCGACCGACGCCTTGAGCGCGGCCATCAGGTCGGTCACCTTGGACGGCTTCTCGGGAGCACGCGCGTCGAGCGGCTGGTCGTTGACCTTGGCCTCGACGACCGCCATCAGCGCCTCGCGGTAGTCGTCCTTGTAGCGCTCGGGGTCGAAATGAGCGCTGAGATTCTCGACCAGCATGACGGCCATGTCGAGCTCGCGCTTGTGGATCTCGGGGCGCGCCTCCTCCTCGGGCAGCGACAGCTCGCCGGGACTGCGGATCTCGTCGGGCCAGTGCAGCGTGTTGAGCAGCAGACCCTTCTCGTGAAGCGCGAGCCGGCAGAGGTGTTCGCGGTCGCGGAAGGCGATCTTGCCGAGAGCAACCTTGCCCGTCTCCTCCAGGGCGGCCTTGAGCAGGTAGTACGGCTTGACACCGACTGCCTCGGGTTCGAGGTAGTACGCACTCTTGATGTAGACGCCGGCCTCGATCTCGGAGTCATCCACGAACTCGAGGATCTCGCAGGTGTGCGACGTCGTCAGCGGCAGCTTGTCAAGGTCGGAGTCGTCGACGACGACGAACTCGTCCTTGCCCACCTCATAGCCGCGCACCGTCGCACTCCAGGGAATTTCCTTGTCCTCTTCGACGCACCAGCGCTTGTTGCGGATGGGCGTGAGGTCATCGGGGCAGAGCATTCGGAAGGAAACGCTCTTCGACTCCGTCGCGAGATACAGCCGCACGGGGATCGCGACCATGCCGAAGCTGATCGCGCCGCGCCACATGGATCTGGGCATGCCCCGATTCTATGGCCCGCGGTCGTCGGTGTGAGTCTCAGACCTCACTGCAGGCGACTTCATGTCGCCCGAAGTGAACCGCCGGCTGGGGGGTGCACGAGGGGGGAACGCAGTTTCCCCCTTGGCTTAGACCGTCAGGAGCCTCTCGTAGGCGGCCTTCAGCTCCGGGTAGCGCAGGAAGATGATGTGCGCGTACTCCTGGGTGAGCGGGCCGGGCACACGGCGCAGGTGCATCCCCACCTCTCCGGGACGGTGGTTGGCCTTGCGCCAGTTGCACCTCTTGCAGGCGATGACCAGGTTGTCCCAGCGATCGCCGGGGCCACCGCGGGACATGGGCACGATGTGGTCGACGGTGAGCTCCGCGGCCGGGCCGACGAAGCCGCAGTACTGGCAGGTGTGGTCGTCACGCAGCAGGAGGTTGCGCCGGTTGGGACGGAGGAGACGGCGCGGCACGTGGATGGTACGCAGCAGCCGGACGACGACAACACCCTGGGGCAGACGGCGCCCGCTGAGCGCGGCGGCGGCCTCCAGCTCGGACCGCTCGTCGAGGAAGGCGACCCGCTCCTTGCTCAGCAGGATGATGAGCCGCCGGTGGCTGATGACATTGAGTGGCTGCATCGAGGCATTCAGCAGCAGCACGGCCATGGCGGAATTCTATTGGGAGCGGGCAACGAGCGCACTGACTCAGTCGAGTGGCGGCAGTTGCTGGTCGCCGGCCAGCGCCAGGTCGAACAGGTCACCGACCGCGGCGAGCCGCTCGCCGATGGTGTGGATCGTCCAACTGTCGGGCCGCAGCCCGGGTTCGCCCAGCTCGGTCCAGGTGATCGGCGCCGAGACCGGCGCATGGGGCACCGCCCGCACCGTGTACGGCGCGGTGAGCGTCTTGTTGATGATGTTCTGCGTGTAATCGATGCGGACGCGGCCGGTGCGCTGCCGCACCGACCACTCCCAGCTGACCAGGTCGGGCACGATCGCCCCCACTGCCCGGGCCACGCCCTCCACCCAGTTGCGCACGGCCGTGTAGTCGGGACCCCTGCGGATCGGGACGTAGATCTGCAGGCCGGTCTGCCCGGTGGTCTTGAGCGCGCTGTGCAGGTGGTAGTGGTCCAGGGCCACGCCGACCAGCCTGGCGATGGTCACGACACTCTCGAAGGCGGCACCCTCGGCGGGGTCGAGGTCGAAGACGGCCCAGTCGGGGTGCTGGGGAGCGTCGATGCGCGAGTGCCATGGATGCAGGTCGATGGACGCCGCGTTGGCCACCCAGACGAGCGTGGCCAGCCCGTTGACGACGACGTACTCCTTGGTCTTCTCGCCGTGGTACGTCCACGACTGGATCCACGGCGGGGCGTGTGAGGGCTTGTCCTTGCGCCAGAACGATTTGCCGTCGATGCCGTCGGGAAAGACCTGCATGGACAGTGGCCGGTCGCGCAGGTAGGGGAGCAGCACCGGCGCCACGCGGATGTAGTGCGCGATGAGGTCGCGCTTGGTCAACCTGTCCGCCGGCCACATCAGCTTGTCGAGGTTGGTGAGCCGGAGTCGGTGTCCATCCACCTCGAAGGCGTCCGAGTTGCGCAGCCCGCGCAACTGTTCCACCAGCGCGTCGGCCTGGGCGTCGCCGCCGTCTGCGGCGGCGGGCGCGCTGACCGGCGCGGCCGCCGACTCGTTCGCGTCCGCGATCGAGAGCACCGAATCGACAGGCACCGGGACCTCGCGGCGGCAGTCGCGGGGCGCGATGTCGTCGCGCAGCCCGGCGAACGCCGGATGGCGGAGGATGCCCTGCTTGGTCCAGCCCGCGTGCCGAACCTCGCACACCAGCTCGGGGCGCACCCAGGTGGCCGGCTCGCTGGTCCGCGGCACCGGACGGAGAGGACAGTCCTCGGTGACCAAGCCGTCGAGCCTGGCGCGCAGCAGACGCAGCATCGCGTCGTCGAAGCCGGTCCCGACCTGGCCGCAGTGCACCAGCTGGTCGCCGTCGTACACACCCAGGATCAGTGCGCCGAGCTGGTTGGCGCGGCGGCCGCGGCCGCTGGTCCAGCCGGCGATGACGCACGACTGCGTCTGCCACGCCTTGACCTTCACCCAGTCCGGGCTCCGCCGTCCCGGCTGATAGTGTGAGTCGGCGCGTTTGCCGACCATGCCCTCGATACCGCGCCCGCTGACGGCAGCGAAGAACTCCGTGCCGTCGCGCTCGACGTGGTCGGTGTACAGGATCCCATCGGCCGCACTCAGGACGTCCTTCAGCGTCTTCTTGCGGATGCGCAGCGAGGTGTCCATCAGGTCACGTCCGTCGAGCCAGACCAGGTCGAAGACCGCATAGGTGGCAGGGTGATCGCGCATCGCGCGGCGCACGTCTGCGTCGCGCGAGACGTTGATGCGCGATTGCAGGCGCTCGAACGAGGGGCGTCCATCGGCGTCGAGCACCACGATCTCACCGTCGACGATGGCGCGGTGAGGTCGCAGCGCGGCCCGCAGCGCAGCCAGTTCCGGATACCGCGACGTCTCGTCGCGCATGCTGCGTCCGACGACCTTGAGCGTGTCCCCACCGACCCCCGCCACCGCCCGCACTCCGTCCCACTTCAACTCGAACAGCCAGCCCTCGCGGCTGAACGGTCGATCGACGCTTGTGGCCAGCATCGGCAGGGGCAGTTCGGGCAGCTCGGGGGTGGTCGGCGAGCGTGGCCGCGCCGCGCCCTGTGTCCGACGCGCTGCGCGCGACGCACGCGCGGTCTCGCGCGGGTCGCCGCCGGCCTGGGCCGCGATCTCGTCGAGGGTGCGGCCTGTCTTCACCGACACCTCGTGCTCGCTGGCCTCGTATCCCTCGACGACGCAGTCGTCGCGCTTCTTGATCATCAGCCAGTTCTCGTCGCCATCCGGGTCGTCGCGACCGCGACGTCCGCGTCGCCCGAGCTTCACCAACGCGTACTCGCCGCAGATCTTGGTGCCGACGAGGCGGAACTTGAGGTCGCCCTTGGCCAGGCTGGCCTCGACGTCCGGTGCTGTCTCCGCTGTCCACTCGTATGTGCCGATGTCCCAGAGCAGCACGGTTCCAGCGCCGTATCCCGACGGGATGACACCCTCGAAGTCGCCGTAATCGACGGGGTGGTCCTCGGTGTGTACCGCCAGCCGCTTGACCTTGGGATCGAGGGTGGGGCCGCGCGGGATCGGCCAGGAGAGGAGCACGCCGTTGTGCTCGAGACGGAAGTCCCAGTGCATACGCGTCGCGCGGTGTTGCTGCACGCAGAACCGGCGGCCGTGGGGGAGGCTGTCCCAGTCCGGACTCTCTGACCCGTCGGTGCGCTGTCGCTCCGGGCGTTGGTCATCCCCGGACGGCTCGGGCGTGCGTGTGAAATCGCGTTTGCGGCGATACTCCTCCAGCGGCATGTGCGCAGTCTGCTACGAAGGCCACAACTGCCGT
>CATPCA010000291.1 GCA_955652545.1 Candidatus Dormiibacterota bacterium | reverse complement strand
GGAGGCGGCCGCTCAACAACTGTGCCGCCTGGTCCACCGCTGTCAACCTCTGCATACCGGTCGCCAACTCCGTCCCAGATTTCATCCAGTCTCGGAGCGGCGTAGGACAGCGCCGCGACGAGAAGTCGGCCGACCTGAAGGTCCGGAGAATGAGCCGGTCCCCATGGGACTGTCGGTCCTCCAACGTACCCATCTGCAGATTCCGCTCTCAGACTTCGCGCGTCCGCGCGGTCGGTGGCGCCGGACCGGCACGGTGCTACCCTCGGCGCCGATGGACGCGGTCGCCGGCCGCCTGCGCAATCCTCGTCGCTTCGCCGCCGTCACCCTGCTCCTCGTGATCGGCTCGGCATGCGGTCAGGCACCCGTTCCCGTACCTTCGACCGCCGTCGCCATCCCCCCGACAACGACGGCGCCCACGACGCCGGCGGCTCCGACATCCCAACCGTTTCGTGTCGCCGTCATCGTCATGGAGAACCACGGCTATGACCAGGTGGTGGGACTGCCGTACATCCGCACGCTTGCGTCCGCCGGTGCCACGCTGACGAACTACCGCGCCAGCTCGCACCCGAGCCTACCGAACTACCTTGCGCTCACCTCCGGCACGACCTGGGGGATCGGTGACGACGGCTACCACGTTCTTCCCGCACAGGACGTCGGCGATCAGTTGAGCGCGGCTGCCATCCCGTGGCGCGCGTACATGGAGGGGATGGGCACGGACTGCAAAGACAACGAGGGCGCATACGCGGTCAAGCACGACCCATTCGCGTACTACGGCGGTCGCTGCCAGTCCTCGGTTGTGCCGTTCTCCGCGTTGGCAACCGACCTGTCCGGCCCGGCGCCACCGCGCTTCGTCTGGATCACCCCAAACCTCTGCCACGACATGCACGACTGTTCCCCGGCGTTTGGCGACGCCTGGTTGCGGAGCACCGTGCCGGCGATCCTGGAGTCGCCGGCGATGAGCAACGCGGTGTTGTTCATCACCTGGGACGAGGATGACGGCGGCGGTGCCAACCGGGTGCTCACCCTGGTTCTCGGGTCGAAACGTCCGGTGAGCCCAGCGCATCCCTACTCGCATCCGTCGCTGCTGGCCACCGTCGAAGACCTCCTGGGCCTGCCGCGACTCCCCGCGACGGCCGGCGTCACCGCGATCACGGTGCAGTGATGAGCATGGCCAGACCAGGCAACGGCGTCGCTGTCGTGACCGGTGCCGGCCGCGGCATTGGGCGAGCGGTTGCACGGCGCCTCGCGGCGACGCATGTCGTGCTCGCAGTGGCACGAACAGCGTCGGAGCTCGCTGAGACCGCGGACGGACGGCCCGGCATCCACACCATGTCGCTCGACATCGGCAGTCAGGATGCCGCGCTGCGCGTCGCCGCCGCGGCCGTCGAACACGGCCGGTTGTCAGTGTGGATCAACAACGCCGCGATGGTTGAGCCGCGCGCGTTCCACCAGATCACCGATGCCGAATGGCGACGTGTGCTCGCCGTCAACGTCGATGCCGTCTTCGCGGGCTGCCGCGAGGCGACGCTGCGCATGCGCGAGACCGGCGGCGGCGTCATCGTCAACATGGCGTCGCTGTCCGGCGTCGCGGGTGTGGAGAAGTTCCCCGGGCTCACGTCCTACAACGTGTCGAAGGCGGGCGTCATCGCACTGACCGAGGCGGTCGCGCTCGAGGGACGCGAGCATGGGGTGCGCTGTGTCTGCCTCAGCCCCGGAGCCGTCGACACGCAGATGCTGCAGCGCGCGGCGCCGCACCTGCGCGCCGGCATGACCCCGGATGACGTGGCCGCGATCGTCGAGTTCCTCGTCAGCGACGCTGCCGCCCCGCTGTCGGGGACCAACATTCCCATCAACAGCAACCGTTGATCGCGAGGCTGCACCGCTTGCGGAGCGCGGCGGGCGGCGCCGGGTGGCATAGTGGGGCGATGGCCGAGCCAACGCCGTTGCCGATGCGCGCGCCGCGCGACCAACCCGTCACCCACGGCGACGAGGCTGCCGACGATCCCGTCGCGGGACTTGTCGAGAAGCTGATCCGCGAGCTCGGCGAGGACACCGAACGCGAAGGCCTGCTGCATACCCCTGACCGGGTGGCCCGCAGCCTCCGTTTCCTGCTCAGCGGATACGACCACGACGTCGCCGACGTCATCAACGGTGCGGTGTTCGCCGAGGCGTACCAGGAGATGGTGCTGGTCCGCGACATCGAGGTCTACTCGCTCTGTGAGCACCACCTGCTGCCCTTCTTTGGAAGGGCCCATGTCGCCTACCTGCCGCGCGGACGGATCCTCGGGCTCAGCAAGGTGCCGCGCATCGTCGAGGTCTTCGCGCGACGCCTCCAGGTTCAGGAGCGGCTGACCACGCAGATCGCCGCGGCCCTCGACGACGCGCTCGATCCCTACGGCACCGCCGTGGTCATCGAGGCGTCGCACCTCTGCATGATGATGCGCGGTGTCGAGAAGCAGAACAGCCGCACGGTGACGTCGGCGCTCACCGGCGCATTCCAGGACGATCCCAAGTGTCGGGGCGAGTTCCTCGACCTCCTGGGACGCACCTGAGCGCCCTCAGCGCACCCCCACGACGGCAACGTCGACAAGCATGACCAGGCCGCCGGCGGCGAAGATGGCGACGCCGAGCGCCAGGTGCACCCATCGGATCGGCGGCTCGCGGCGCCGCCTCGCCCTGCTGACCACGGTGACCCCCGCGAGGCCGAGCCCGGCAGCGATGAGGATTGTTGCCGGGACCCCGAGCAGGCTGCTGAGCAGGTCGCGCACCGCCGCAGTCTAGGGAGCGGATATTCGGCCAGCGCTCGGCTGGCGGCCGGCGTGCTGCCTCTACCATGGACGCGATGTCAGCGATCGCTCTCAGCACAGCCTCGGACGACACCCTTGCAGGGGTGCTCGCAGCCCGCGGGGCGCCGCCGTTCCGGGTGGCGCAGCTGCGCCGGGCCGCCTGGCAGCCGTTCATCACCGATCTCGACGACATCCGTCAGTTCCCGGCGCCGCTGCGCCACGCGCTGGCCGGCGACCTCCAGTTCTCAACCGTCACCGTGGGCGCGGAGAGCGAAGCGGATGCAGGCTTGACGGTGAAGCTGCTCTGCCGCCTGGGTGACGGCCAGACCGTCGAGACGGTGGC
>CATPCA010000290.1 GCA_955652545.1 Candidatus Dormiibacterota bacterium | reverse complement strand
GGACGCCTCCGTCCATCGCGGATGGGTCACCGCTGCGAGGGCACTCTCAATCAGGCTCAGATATTCGTCGCCGGCCAGCTGCTCGAGCAATTCGGCGCGGGTCATCGCCAGCTGCGAGGCTGCGGTGTCGAGGAGCGGCAGCGCGGCCGCACGGTCCACCTGGGTGAGCAGGGAGGCAAGCTCGACCAGCCGGGCGCTGAGCACCTCCGCGTCACGGACGGTGCCGAGCCGGGCGGCCAACCCGCCGAGCCGATCGCGCAACTCGGTCGCCCACTCACGGTCGAGCAGCGGTGCAAATGTCTGCAGGTCGCTGCGCAGCCTGCGCAGGGCAACGCGCAGCTTGCGCAGTGCATCGGGTGAGCCGGCGCCGGACAGCTCGCAGTCGAAATACAGCCACTGGGTCATCGACAGCGTCGCGCTTCGCAAGAACAGGTCGTGTGGGCCGGTGGCGCCGGCGCGGGGCAGCCGCAGCACAGCGGCACGGACCAGCGCGGGGCGCAGGACCGCCAGCGTGGGCCTCTCGGCGAGCGCCACGTCTGCGAAGAGGTCGCGGACGGCGGTGCCGCCGTCGCCACCGTCAGCGCCCGCAAGCGCGAGGCGGCGCAGCCGCGGCGTCCACGCGCCGGCACCGCCGTCGTCGACGCGCTCCTCGGTGATCGTCAGCGACTCCGCCAGGTCGGCGCCGGACACGAGGTGGGCACGGCGCTGCACGCACACGCGCGCCCGCGCCGCCAGGGGGCGTCCCCGCCGGTACGCCCGCGACCAGTCGGCCACCACCCGGGTCGCTCCCTCCGCGGGGGCGGACCATTCACGAACCGGCAACTTGGGGTTGCCGAGGTTGTCGCGCCGCCAGCACCAGCCGTCCCGCTGGCTGTGGCTCAGCTCTGCGCCCGCAGCCGCGAGTCTCCGGTCACCGGTGTCGAACAGATCCATGACACGCTGCGTCACCGGACCGGTCTGCACGGTGTACCCGGCGGCGGTCAGGCGCCGGCGCACGGAAACGTCGAGCGGGACGCGGATCCGCCGGCCTGGCCCCGGGTCAGCCAACTCCCCGGTTGCGCCGGGTCGCGCCCTCCGCAAGTGCCTCCTGTGCGTTGACGCCGGCGCCTGGAGGAACCCGCTCCCAGACGTGGCCGTCGAATCGCCACGCCAGCGCATCGTCGGCGAGCGAGAGCTCGATGATCTCGTCGAGTCGCGCCCGCAGCGCGGAGTCGGCGACGGGCACGGCAACCTCGACGCGCCGGTCGAGGTTGCGCGGCATCAGGTCGGCGGAGCTGATGAAGTACGTCGCCGGCGGGCCACTGCCAAAGCGGTAGATGCGCGAATGCTCGAGATAGCGCCCCACCAGAGAACGGATCCGCAGCCGTTCCGGTGCCGCTGAGGCGGCGGGATTGAGCGTACACATGCCACGCACGATCAGGTCGACCTCAGCCCCCGCCTCGGCGGCCTCGTAGAGCGCATCGATCATTCCCGGGTCGATGAGCCCGTTGAGCTTGAGCGCGATCCGGCCTCCCGAGCGCGACTCCCGATGGATCAAACCGGTCATCACACCACGCATTCGCTGCGGCGCAACGACGATGCGGCGATACTGCACGTCGCGGCTGTATCCCGACAGCGCGTTGAACAGTTCGCTGAGGTCGGCACAGATCTCGTCGTCAGAGGTGAGCAGCGCGACATCCTCGTAGATGCGCGCAGTGTCCGGGTTGTAGTTGCCGGTCGAGACGTGGCAATACCGTGTGATGCGTCCACCCTCGCGACGCACCACCAGCGACACCTTGGCGTGGGTCTTGACGCCGACGATGCCGTAGATCACGTGCACACCGGCCTGCTCGAGCACCTCCGCCCAGCTGATGTTCGCCTGCTCGTCGAAGCGAGCCGTCAGCTCGACCAGGGCGACCACCTGCTTGCCCGCCTCGGCGGCGCGGATCAACGCGTGGATGATCGGACTGTCTGTGCCTGACGTTCGGTAGAGCGTCTGCTTGATGGCGAGCACCGTTGGATCGGACGCGGCCTGCTCGACGAACGCCACCGCCGAGGCCTCGAAATCTTCATAGGGGTGGTGTACGAGCACGTCGTTGGCGCGCACCGCCGCGAAGACGTCGTACCCGCCCTCCTGGGGCAGGAGAGCCGCGGGAACGGTGGGAATCCACTGCGGGTACTTCAGCTTCGGCCGATCGAGCGCGGTCAGCTGGAAGAGCGCGGAAAGGTCGAGAGGCGCGTGCACGACCTGGAGGTCGCGCTCATCCATCTCCAGCTCGCGAACCAGCAGGTCGCGAACCTCGTCCGACATCCGCTCGTCGATCTCGAGTCGGACGACGAGTGGTGACAGCCGGCGGCGCTTGAGGACGTCACGCACCGCCTCGAGCAGGTCGTCCTCGTCGTTGTCGAGCTGGAAGTCGGCGCCGCGTGTGAGCCGGAAGGGATGCTGCGTGATGATGTCCATGCCCGGGAAAAGGGCATCGAGGTGCGCGCTGATCACCTGCTCGAGGGGCACGAACCTGTCGCCACTCGGCAGGGTGGCAAACCGCGGCAGTGTCGGCGGCACCTTGACCCGGGCAACCCTCTGCTCGTGCGTCAGCGGATCGGCGACCACCACGGCGAGGTTGAGCGACATCGACGAGATGTACGGGAATGGGTGCGCCGGGTCGACGGCGAGCGGGGTCAGCACCGGGAAGATCTGGAGCGCGAAATAGGAGTCGAGGTGGGCGCGCTCGGCATGGTCGAGCTCGTGGTAGTCGGACAGGTGGATGCCGGCCGCGTCCAGCGCCGGCGCCACCGAATTGGTGTAGACATCGTCCTGGTCGCGGGCGAACGCCGAGGTGCGCTCGCGGAAGAGTTGGCGCTGCTCCACGGGTGTCAGACCGTCAGGTGAGCCGTCGCTGAGCCCGGTCTCCACGTTCTGCGCCAGCACCGCACCACGCACCTGGAAGAAATCGTCGAGGTTGTGCGCCGAGATGGCGAGGAACTTGGCGCGCTCGAGCACCGGCACGCGGTCGTCACTCGCCAGAGCGAGGACCCGTCGATTGAAGTCCAGCCAGGCGACGTCGCGGTTGAGATAGCGGGGCTCTGCACCCCCGGGCTGGCCCAACGGTTCGCGCTCCCGCCCCGACGGTGCGCGGAGGTGCTGTCGAATGGCCATGGCGGCTTATTGTGCGCGACACCTGTCCCCGGTCATCGCAAGTCCCGCTGCCTATACTCCGCTCGATGTGAGTCCCGCCCCTCGCGCCGTGGCCGATATCGGCTCGAACTCGGCGCGGTTGCTGGTGGTGCGACCCACCGACCAGGGCCACCTCGACGTGCTCTCCGACGCGCGCGTCGCGCTGCGGCTGGTGCGCGACATCGATGCGTCGGGGCGGCTCAGCCGAGCGGCCCTGCAACGCACAGTACAGACGCTGCAGGCCTTCACCAGCATCGCCCGCCGCCACGGTGCCCGTACCGTCACTGTCGTGGCCACAGCTGCGGTCCGCGACGCCGCCAACCGGGACAGCTTCGTGGCCGAGGCCCAGCGTCGCACCGGCGCGACCATCACCGTGCTCAGCGGGGAGGACGAGGCCAGGCTCGCGCTCGTCGGGGCGGTGTCCGCCCTGCCCGTCGAGAGCGGCGCGGTCGTCGATCTCGGCGGCGGCAGCATGGAGGTGGCGGCCTTCAACCGCCGGCGGTTTCGTGCCGGGCTGACGCTCCCGCTGGGGTCGCTCCGCCTCGGTGACGCGTTCCTGAAGCACGACCCGCCCCGCCCCGATGAGCTCGCGGCGCTGAAAGGTCATGTCCGGGCGGCGTTGGTCGCGGTCGAGCTCCCCGACATCGCCGTGGCGGAGAGCCTGGTCGGCACCGGTGGAACGGTTCGTGCGCTCGCCAAAGCGGCGCGCGGACGGGGTCCGGCGGCCGTCAATCGCCTCCACGGGTATGAGCTGCGCCGCCGGGACGTGGATGTGCTCGTCGAGCGGCTGGCCAAGTTGCCCGTCGCCCGGCGCTCGTCGGTGCCGGGTATCAGCGCCACGCGTGCCGAGTCTGTGCTCGGCGGGGCGCTCGTCGTCCAGGTTGTGATGGAGCTCGCCGGCGCGGAGATGTTCCTGGTGTCCGGGTATGGCGTGCGCCAGGGGGTCATCCTCGACCAGCTGGGCCTTGGGGTGCCACGCCCTCGCCAGGTTCGCGACGCCAGCGTCACCGCGGTCCTGGCCCGCCTGCGCGGCGGCAGCCCAGGCTCGCAGCGCCGCCGGCAGCTCCTCGCCGCGCTCTTCCCGGTCCTCGCGCCGAAGCTCGACGCCGGCCTCCTCGACATGGCCGCTCACGCCGCCCGGCTCGTCGACGCCGGGGCCCACCTCGACCACTACGGGCGCTGGTCGGAGACCGCCAACCTGGTGACCACCGCCGACCTTGACGGTTTCACGCACGCCGAGCTGTCGACCATCGCCGCAGTGCTGCTCAGCGCGGGCGAGGCCGCGATCCCGATCGCGTTGCGGCGAGAGAGCCAGGTGGCGCGGGGAACCCTGGAGCGCGCCGGCGTGCTGCTGGCCCTTGCCGACGACATCGATCGGCGCCTCCCGCCCAGGCATGGTGCGGCCATCGGAGGGCTGGGTCGGGACGGCCGCCTCGACGTCGGCGGCATGCCGCCGATGCTGCTTCCGGCGGCGCTCGCCGAACGCTGCCGTGCCATCCTTCGTCGCAACGTCCGCGAGCTGAGCGATGTCAGTCACCCGCGCTCTCGCACCCAACGCCCCGAGGTGGCTGTCGAGTTCAAGTAGCATTGCGCTCGCGTTCAGCGCTCCTGGACCGGATGACGAGGAGGTTCCCGCGGATGCCCACGAGCGATCCTGCGAAAGCACAGAAGCGGTTGCGCAAGGTCGAGCAGGCGCACACCAGGCTGGCCGAGCTTGCCAAGCGCATCAACGCCCAGGCAGCTGCCATCGCAGACCTGATGGCCCAGGCCAATCGTATCGCCGAGGCCCGCAAGGCGGCGCCGGCCGCACGAAAGGCCGCCACCGCTGCACGCAAGGCTGCGCCTGCT
>CATPCA010000289.1 GCA_955652545.1 Candidatus Dormiibacterota bacterium | reverse complement strand
GTGGGAAATTCCCGTGCTGGATGCTGGCACCGATGCTCACGTGGAGTAGGAAGTCGGACCAGTTGGCCGCGCCGGATGCCCAACCGCCGGCGATATGGTGGAAGAGCGCTCCGTCGAGCACCAGCCCGGTGATCGCCCCGGCGCCGAGCCCGGACAACCATTGGCCGCGGTGCCGCCGCCAGCCCTCGGCGAGGGCGCCGGATGTCGGCACAGACGGCGGTGCGGCCAGGTACGGCACCGGTCGGGTGGCCAGGACCCACGAGAGCAGGGCCAGGATGCCGATTGCGGCGAACACGCTGACGCGCCCGAAACCCAGGACCAAGGAGAGCACATAGGTCAGGTGCGCCGACAGCAGAACGCTGGCGACGATGCCGGCGCCGACCTTCCCGGGCGGTGTCAGACCGGGCACGGCGCGGCTGACCAACAGCGTGCCCGGCACGACGAAGAGCCACGGCCAGGCCATAACCGGCCCCAGCTCGGGAATCAGCAGGAGCAACCCCAGCCCGATGGCGATGGACGCGACGACTCGCGATGCGTCGTCCCACGCGCTGCGCTGCACGCGCTGCATCATAGGCGCGCCACGGGCAACGCCGGACGCCGTCGAAGTTCTATCGTCGCTCCGCAGATACCCCGCTCACCAAGCTGTCGACGAGGAGCCGCCTGCACAGATGACTGCGGTCACGACGACCTCGGCGGAGAAGTTCCTGCGCTACGTCAACCTCAGCGCCGTCGCCGGCGTCGAGCCGATCGCCGTGGATCGCGGGAGGGGCGCCGAACTGTGGGACGTGGACGGGCGGCGCTATCTCGACTGTTTTGCGGGGATCTCGGTGGTGAGCACCGGGCACGCGCACCCGCGCGTGGTCGAGGCGGCTCGCGAGCAGATGGAGCGGTTCATCCACTGCGGGTCGTACCTCTACCAGGTCCCGGTCGTCGGCGAGTTGGCTGGGCGCCTTGCGGAGGTGACCCCTGGCCGGCTGGAGAAGACGTTCTTCTCGAACAGTGGTGCCGAAGCTGTCGAGGGGGCGATGCGCCTGGCGCGGGCCTTCACCGGCAGAAGCGAGTTCATCGCCCTGCAGACGGGCTTCCACGGTCGGACCAACGCCACGTTGGCGGTCACCGGCAACCGCAAGCGCAAGCAGCACGGCGGTCCCTACCTCGGCGGAGTCGCCTTCGCGCCCGCCCCGCATCCCTTGCGCTGCCGCATGTGCGACGGACGTTGCAGCCTCCGTTGCGCAGACGCCATCGAGGACGTCATCGACTACCAGACGTCGGGCAACGTCGCGGCCTTCATCGCCGAGCCGGTGCTCGGTGAGGCAGGAATCGTTGTCCCGCATCAGGATTACTTCGGCCGGGTCAAGGAGATCCTCGACGGCCACGGCATCCTGCTGATCGTCGACGAGGTGCAGACCGGGTTCGCCCGCACCGGCAGGATGTTCGCGATCGAGCATTACGGCGTGGAGCCCGACATCATGACCATGGCCAAGGGAATCGCCAGCGGTTTCCCCCTTGGCGGGTTCATCGCGCGGCCGGAGATCGCCGACTCGTTCCAGCCGGGCGAGCACCTCTCGACGTTCGGCGGCAACCCGGTGGCCTGCGCTGCAGCACTGGCCACGCTGCAGGTCATCGACGACGATGGGCTCTGTGAGAACAGCGCGCGCCTCGGCGAGTGGTTGATCGGCCGGCTGGAGGCGCTGGCGGCACGGCACCCGGTGATCGGCGAGGTTCGCGGCAGGGGCCTGATGGTGGGAGTTGAGCTGGTCGACAACCGGCAGACGATGGCTGCGGCGGCGCAGCTGGCGACGCGGGTGCGATCCGCCTGCCGGGAGCGCGGCCTGCTCGTCGGCGTCGGCGGGTTCTACGGCAACGTGCTGCGCATCCAGCCGCCGCTGGTCATCGACGAGGAGCAGCTCTCGTCTGCTGTGGTAACCCTTGACGAGGCGCTCACCGAGGCGTCAGGTCACCGTCCGGCGAGGTAGCTGCTGCCGACCTGGCGAAGTCGCTGGTGCACCTCGGCGAGAGGACCGTGGCGCGGCGGAATCCATTCCTTGCGGATCTTGGCCAGCGAGGTGTAGTTGACGTCACAGACGTTGGCAAGCGGCGACTCCACCGCCTGGCTGACCAGCTGGTAGGCATCCATCACGGACAGCCCATGATCGGACACCAGCCAGTTGATGAGGTCGGTCTGAGCGATGCGAAACGCATCCTCCAGCGGTCGCGCTGACCCGGTCGACATGATGTGCGTGTCCGACTCCAGCCTCGGCCATGGAGTGGGGCGGCCCTTGACCAGGTCGATGGCGACGACTGTGTCCATCGCGCACTCGATGGCGACCCCGCACGTCTCGCCCTCGCCCTGCCGGGCGTGGCCGTCGCCGATCGAGAACAGCGCTCCCTCGACATTGACCCCGAGAAAGCAGGTGACGCCGGCCTGCATCTCCGGTGTATCCATGTTGCCGCCATAGGCGTCGGGAACAAGCGCGGACCGGACCTCGAGGTTAGCCGGCGCGACGCCAACCGTCCCGTGCATGGGCAGCATCGGCAGATCGACGGTGAAGTCACTCTCGCCCGCGTCGAAGTGGCACAGCCTCGCCGTCCGGTCGAGCTGCCACATCCACACGATCTCCGGCAGAGGATCCTGGAGGGTGGCGGTGAGGTGGGTGCTGGTGAGGGCGCCGAACAGCGGCACCGTCGTCGACGCCGCCCAGTCGCGACTGGGTTCGATGGAGATGAAATGGACCGCGAGGGTATCACCCGGCTGCGCGCCATCGATGTAGAACGGGCCCGTCTGCGGGTTGAGAAAGGGGAAGTCACACACCACCGAAACCAGGTCGTTGCGCGACCGGACCCGGCCGGCGAAGCAGTCCTCGGTCCAGAGCTCGAGGACGGCGCCGGGCTGCACCCGCATCACTGGTGCCGCCCCGCCGAACGTCCACGCGAACTGGCTCGCTTCGGGCCGGAACGCGACCACGCGCGGATCGCTCACGCGCGCGCGGGCACGTCGGTCGCGACCGGGTCCTCGTCGAGGTGCACCCGCGACATTTCGGCGAGCCGTGCCGGGTGTCGAGTCGCCGAGTACCCGAGCAGGATGATCCCGATCACCAGCCACACGCCGACGACGATCCCGGCGATAGAGGATGGGTACGTCAGAGGCGCGATGAAGCTGAACACCTGGAGGCCGGCAGCAGCAAAGAAGGCCGGCACGAACGCCGCGACGCCGAGGACGGGAACCACAACATGAAGCAATGGGTTGAAGTCCTCACGCCGATGGCGGACGTAGTAGCCGATGCAGGCGAGGTCGCAAAGGATGTAGATACCCACGATGATGAGCACGATGATCGTTGCGTCGAAGACGAAACCGGTGGTCGGTCCGTACACGAACCCAAGGATGAGCGGGGCGGCGAGTCCGACGACCCATTGGATGAGGACGGCGAGGTACGGCGAGCGGTAGCGGGGATGCAGTGTGCTGAGGAAATGGGGCAGCAGGCGGATGCGGCCTAGAGCAAAGGCCATCCGGGTGGACACGTTCGAGCCGGCGTTGGCGTTCGCAATCGTCGAGTTGACGACGGCGAAGAAGACGAAAACCCAGAAGATCCCGTAGGAGGCCTTGGCCAGGCCCTGCCACGAGTCCGCGCCCGCGCCCGTGAAGCTGGTGAACCTGCTGGGACCGTATGCGATGTCGACCGCATAGGTGGTGAAAATGTAGATGATGCCGATGCCGACCGTCGCTCCCACCACCGCGAGGCGGATGTTGCGCTTCGGGTTCACGGTCTCCTCAGCGAGCGGAGCTGCCGCCTCGAAGCCTGCGAAGGCGAGGACGGTGTAGACCGACCCGGCGATGACACCGGTGAGTCCTTTGTACGCATCGGGCGTGTGCGAGGTGCCGAACACGCTGAGGTCGTTGTGCGAGCCCGCGTTGATGATGAAGAGAAACGCCAGCACGACGAAGACCAGGATCTCGAAGGTCCCGAGAACGGTGCCCAACCTGGCCGAGAACCTGATTCCCCGGTAGCCGGCGAAGAGCACGATGAGCGAACCGAGGATGACCCAGGGCCACCAGAGGTCCGGTGAGATCGACGGCCACTGCGCGTTCAGCGTGGCGGCGACCGTGAAGCCCAGCTGCAGGAACAGCAGCGGGGGCACGAGGAGCTCGATGAACAAGTATCCCCAGCCGACCAGGAAACCGACCCCGGGGTGAAGTCCTCGCGCGGTGTACGTTGCGACGCTGCCGGCGGCCGGAATGTGCCGGGCCAGCTCGCCGATTGCGATGGCCGTGAAGAGGCATGCGATCAGCGCGAAGACGACGGCCAGCGGCAGCGAACCACCGGCGTACGCTGCGCCGGCGGGGATCGATGCCGCGATGGCGGCACCCGGCGCCATCGCGGTGATGCTCTGGAAGAGCACCTCACGAAGGCCGACGGCTTCGCGACGGAGCCCCGCCTGCTCTCCGGTGCCGACCGTGCCTGCGCTGACCTGGCTCATCGCACCCCCCACCCTCGGAACGACTCTCGCTGTGGGCGGCACTCTAGCGCCAATCGGCCCAATTGATCAATCCTGAAGGGCGCGTTGAGCGTCAGTGTCGCAGCCGACTCTCGCCGATGTCGTTGTGGTCCATGCCGAAGTAATGCGCCACCTCGTGCAGCACGGTGTCCTGCACCTGGTCGACCAGCTCAGCGTACGTCTCGCACCAATGCTCGATGTGGCCCTGGAGCAGGACAATGCGCTTGGGGTATGAGTACCCGCTGAACACCGAGTCTTCGCTGCCCTCGTAGAAACCAAGGACGTGCTCATCGATGTCGTTGTCGCGGTCGTAGGCAGTCGCTGCCGGCTGGACGGTGATGATGAGGTTGTCGGCGTCCATGCGCGCGCGCAGCGGTTCCGGAATGCTGTCGAGCGCAGCGTCGGCGATGCGCTCGAACTCGTCGGGGGAAACGTGATACGGCACCGGTCCAGCATGGCATCCCACCCAGCGTCCGTTCCGCCTTGACGGGCCGCGGTGCTGGGTTGCCGCCCGTAGGTCACTTCGACGCGATCGCTGCTAGCGGACACTCGGCTTGGACACGCCGGGGCTGGGCGCCCTATGCGCCGGACCTGCTGCGGCGGCGGCGGGTATGCTCCGCCCCAGCGGCGAGATCGGCGACACGGAGGACGGTGCGATGCCCACGAAGTTCCTGCTGACCGAAGACGAGCTTCCGGAGCGTTGGTACAACATCCTCGCCGACCTTCCTGCGCCGCTCGGGGCCTTCCTCAGCCCGCGCACGCTCGAGCCCCTGACGCCACCGGATCTCACACCGATCTTCCCGATGGCCATCATCGGCCAGGAGGTGTCAACGGAGCGGTGGATCGAGATCCCCGATCGGGTCCGCGACATCTACTCGATGTGGCGGCCGACCCCGCTGTACCGCGCCAAACGACTCGAGAAGGCGCTCGACACCCCCGCCCGCATCTTCTTCAAGTACGAGGGGGTGTCACCGGCCGGCTCTCACAAGCCCAACACGGCCGTGCCTCAGGCCTACTACAACGCCGAGGAGGGGATCAAGCGGCTGACCACCGAGACCGGTGCAGGGCAATGGGGATCCGCCCTGGCGTTCGCCGGTGGCCTGTTCGGCCTCGAGGTCATGGTCTACATGGTCAACGTCTCCTTCCAGCAGAAGCCCTACCGACGAGCCCTTATGGAAACCTGGGGCGCAACCGTCCTGCCATCCCCGACCGACCGCACCGAGTTCGGTCGCAGCGTGCTGGCCAAAGAACCCGACTCGCCGGGCAGCCTCGGGATCGCCATCTCCGAGGCGGTCGAGGACGCGGCGACTCGGGACGACAGCCACTATTCGCTCGGATCCGTCGTCAACCATGTCCTCCTTCACCAGACCGTCGTCGGCCTCGAGGCCAAGCGGCAGATGGAGATGGCAGACGCATATCCCGACGTCGTCATCGGGTGTGTCGGCGGTGGCTCCAACTTCGCGGGCCTCGCCTACCCGTTCCTCGCCGACCGCTTGGCGGGTGCCACGAAGACTCGATTCATCGCCGCGGAGCCGGCTGCCTGTCCCACGTTGACGCGGGGAATCTATGCCTACGACTTCGGCGACACCGCCGGCATGGGGCCCGTCGTACCGATGTACACGCTGGGCCACAACTTCATCCCCGACACGATCCATGCGGGCGGCCTGCGCTACCACGGAGACGCGCCGTCGCTGTGCCTGTTGGTCAAGCACGGCCACATCGAAGCCCGCGCCTACAAGCAGAACGAGTGCTTCGCCGAAGCTGTGCGTTTCGCACGAAGCGAGGGCATCCTGCCGGCACCGGAACCGTCGCACGCGCTGCGCGCGGTCGCCGAGGAGGCCGCCGCCGCACGCGAGGCGGGCGACTCGCGCGTGATCCTTTTCAACCTCTCCGGGCACGGCCACTTCGACCTCGGTGCCTACGACGCCTACTTCGCGGGCACGCTCGAGGACGTGGAACTTCCGCAGGCACGGCTCGACTCCGCGCTGGCGGAGTTGCCCAAAGTCGCGGTGGGAACGGCCTAGCGAAACCCTGATCTCAGCCCGAGGCGGGTGGCGGCGGACAGTCGCCGCTCGCCGGGTAGGGCTGCCTTGTCTGTGGCTGGCCGGTCTGGGGATCCGGGTAGTGGAGGCATTCGAGGTTGTTGGGGTCGAGTGCGCGTCGTCGTCCCATCCCGAGCCTCCTGAACCCCTTCCTGTCATGAAATGGTACAGGCGGGGGCCTGCTGTGGGAGCGGCTTGCCAGCAACGGAGCGGCGACCTAGCCCGCTCGGCCCGCCCAGCAGAGGTACCGTCGGTCCCATGGAGGCGAGCCCGACCTACCGACCCGGTTCGGCGGAGGACTTCGACTCCCTCTACCGGGCGAGCTACCCGCGGGTCCTACGTACCCTCACGGGCATCCTTGGCGATAGGACGACAGCCGAGGAGTGCGTCCAGGAGGCCTTCGTCCGGGCGTTCAAGGCCTGGCCACGCTGGCGACCCGACGCTCCGGCGGAGGCGTGGGTTCATCGAATTGCCATCAACGTGGCCACCTCCCAACGCCGCCGCGAAGGAGTCCGTCTGCTACGCGAGCGAGTGATGGCGGTCGGTCGTGAGCCGACCGGGCCGACGGCGGACCCAAACGACTCCAGCGACCTTCTGGATGCTCTGCGCCGGCTCCCGGCACGTCAGGCGGCGGCAATCGTCCTTCGCCACGTCCACGGGTACACCAACCGCGAGATCGCCGCTGCGCTGGGAGTGGCAGAGAGCACGGTCGCATCCCGGCTGGCGAGCGCACGAGGCCGGCTTCGCGCCGACCTCGAAGGCGAGAACGCTGGCATGGGAACTTTGGAGCCGAGTCGTTAACTCTGCCCGTCCACGCGTTCTCTAAGCATGGATGTTGACGACTCCCTCGACCGCCGGCTGCACGATGAACTCGGGCCTGAGCTGAACCGCGCCGTCGGTGACGCTGTGCCACCGTTCCCCCGCTACCGTTCGATGCCCACTCAGCGCCGGTTCCGACTGCGCCTGGTCGGGCTGGTCGGCGTCCCGCTGGCGGTGAGCCTCCGGACCGTCGCCGCGCTGGCTGCGGCAACCCTCGCCGTTGGCGGGGGCACGGCGGTCGCCGTCAGTTCGCATGCCGGAGCGGGAACGGTGTCCACAAAGGACACGCTGGCGACCGTCCAACTCAGCGCGACGTCGTCCAATTCGTCTTCAGCGCCCTCGTCGAACTCAGCACACCCATCGAATCATGGGAGCGTCGTGACCAGCGCCGTTGCATCGTGCAAGGCGGCGCGCCCAAGTCCGCATGCCAGCCCCAAGCCCAGCCCCGGTAGCCGCGGGATCGGACAGTGTGTTTCGCAGGTGGCGAGTGTTTGACACTCCAGCACGGGTGGGAGCGACGGGAGCCAGCCGGCGGAGCCGACCGATTCCGCCGACCCCACGAAGCCGGCCCACCCAACCCCGCACGCGCACCCGACG
>CATPCA010000288.1 GCA_955652545.1 Candidatus Dormiibacterota bacterium | reverse complement strand
CCGGTGGGGCCTGTGAACAGCACCAGGCCGTGAGGGGCGTAGGCGAGGTCCCCCACGATCGATGGCAGGAGCAGCTCCTCGTACGAAGGGATGTGCGTCGGGATGGCTCGCAGGGCCACCGCGGTAGAGCCCCGCTGGCGGAACGCGTTGCCGCGGATTCGTCCGCTCTCCCCCCATTGGAAGGCGAAGTCGACGGAGTTGTTCTCAGCAAAGACCAGGCGCTGCTGGGCTGAGAGCAGGTCGCGCACCAGGCTGTCCGTCTCGGCCGGCGTCAGGATTTCGTCGCTGTACGGCACCAGCTCCCCGTCGACGCGGAAGGTGGGGGGCGCCCCCACGCTGAGGATGACGTCGGACGCGGCTTGGTCGAACAGGGCGTCCAACAACTGGACGACGGTGACCGGTGACTTCACCCTGGCAGTCAATCAAAGGGACGTTCCGAAATCCTGATGCAACTGCGCTAGCGTCGTCCTTTCTTGTCCACTGCCATGGGGCGCCGCACCGGCTGGCCTTGCAGCCACCGGGGCGACCCCGACGGTCCCCCGTGCTGGCGGGCCTAGGTGCCGACGCCGCTGCTGATGTTCGAGAAGACGTTGTTCACCTGCTGGCCGACGACCGTCAGGATGACGATGACGACGACTGCGATCAGGACCAGGATCAATGCGTACTCGGTCATGCCCTGTCCCTCCTCGGCGTCATGTCGCCGCGACAGGTGCCGCCGGATCCGCGCAAGCATCGTGCCGGTGAGTCGGGAGACGGTGTCGAGATCCATGGCGAAAGGATTGGCGATAGCTCTGCGTCCGAGGATGGCAAGGACGTAACAGGTGAATAAATTCAATCGTTGGGTCATGCGATCTGGATAACGGCGAGTGACGGAAGCGCATAAAATCGCAACCTCAGCGGCCGGGGGTCGGATCCGGCGACAAGGACCGAACGGAGTGGTTCGCGTGAATGCATCGCGGCGCCTCGGGGACATGCTTGCCGGACTTCTGCGACGTCTGGACCGCATGGTCGGCATCGATCCGGCTGCGCGCGGCGACCGGTTCTGGCTGGCTCCGGGGGCAGTGCTGCTCGGGACCCTCCTCGGCTTCTTCGTGATCGGCGAGATCACCGCCGCACCGCTGTACGTGTCGCTGCCGAACGGGGCCGTGATCGCCCTGGTCATGTCGGGCCTGACGGTGGCGTGCATGACGGCGGCCGAAGACATTGACGACGACCGGCGCGGAGGCGACGACGACTGCCCTGTCCTTGGCTCGCCGGGAGGACCCTGGGTGGTGCTGGCTCAGATCCGCCTACGGGATGTCGCGGCGGACCGTCAGGATCCAACCGAGGAACGCGAACAGCAGTCCCCAGCCCAGGAGCACCAGGCCGCCCTCCCAATTGGGTAGCAGCGTGATCCCGTTGCGCGACGCCCCGGTCAGCGCAGTACCAGCCGCCGCCGGGAGATACGGGTAAGCCTCTTTGACCACCGGCGGTAGCGAGAGAAGCGGCTCGACGACGAAGAGATAGGCGAGCGTGGAGACCACCGCAGCCACCTGGCTGCCGATGAGCACGCCAACGCCCACACCGACAACCGCGAAGATTGCGACGACCAGCAGAGCGCCGATCATGGCAGTGATCACACCGCTGTGATTCCAGTCGATGGTTACGCCCTTGGCCGACAGCCATGGCAGCGCCGTCGCCAAGGTGATGCCCACGCACGCACCTCCATAGAGCAGCCCCACACCGGCCGAGACGATCAGCTTGGCGGCGACCACGCGGCCACGTCGCGGCTCCAGGAGGAAGGTAGGCCGCGATGTGAAATGCCGGAACTCGGTGGTGATGAGGATGATTCCGACCACGACGGAGAAGATGTAGCCGCTGAGCGCCGACGCGAAGAGGGTTTTCTGCGTCACTGCGCTCGTCAACGGCGGAGACGGGTTGCCCTTGACGCCGTTGCTCGCGATGGTGATCACCACGGCGAGAGCGGACACCGCCATCGCGCCGAGCATCATTCCCCACCACAGCTTGGTGGTGACCACCTTGCGGACCTCAGAGCGCAGCAGCCTGCTCACGCGTTCGATCCCGACGGCGGTGGCGTCGGCGTTGGTGCGGCGGACACCATCGCGGGCTGATCCTCGGTCAACTCGAGGAACACCCGCTCCAGGTTGGACGTGGCCTCCCGCAGCTGATGCAGCTCAACACCCGCCTGCCAGGCCGTGTGTCCCACCTCTGCCGCGCTGGCGCCGCTCACCTGCAGGGTGCCGTCGGCGCCGGGTGTCACCGTCACCGAGGGCTGGGTGAGGGCGGCGATCAGCTTGTCCGGAGTGGGTGTGGCGACGACGACGCTGACGGTGACGGTGCCCGCGGCCTTCAGCTCGTCGAGCGTGCCCTCGTGGACAAGCCGGCCGCGCGCGATGATCACGACGCTGTCGACTGTCTGCTCCACCTCGGAGAGCACGTGGCTCGACACCAGCACGGTGCGTCCCTCGTTGTGCGCCAGGTGGCGGAGAAAACCGCGCAGCCACACGATGCCCTCGGGGTCGAGCCCGTTGGCCGGCTCGTCGAGGATCAGTATCCGCGGGTCGCCGAGCAGCGCGGTGGCCAGGGCGAGGCGCTGGCGCATGCCCATCGAGAACGCCTTCACCGGCTGGCGGGCGGCGTCAGTCAATCCCACGGTGGTCAGCACCGCATCCGCTCGCTCGTCGGGAACGCCGGCCGCCGCCGCATAAACACGCAGGTGGTTGCGCGCCGAGCGCGCGGGGTGGAAGCTCGTCGACTCGAGGACCGCGCCCACGGTCCTGCCCGGGTTGACGAGCTGAGGGTAGGGCACGCCCTCGACGGTCGCGCTGCCCGCCGTCGGCGTGGCCAGGCCGAGCACCACACGCATGGTGGTCGTCTTGCCGGCACCGTTGGGGCCGAGGAAGCCCGTCACCCGGCCCGGCTCGACGGTGAAGCT
>CATPCA010000287.1 GCA_955652545.1 Candidatus Dormiibacterota bacterium | reverse complement strand
GATCCAGAGCACCCGGGTGACCACGTCCCCCGGGTTCCACCAGCGATGACGGCGTGTTGACTCGAAGCACAGCGACATGCCAGTCCCGATGTCGAACTGGTCGCGACCGTCCAGGGTGATGGACAGGGTGCCGTCGACGACGTAGAGGAACTCCTCGCCATCGTGGGTGTATTCGCCACCGCTGCCCTGGCCCGGCTCGATGCTGAACCGCTGCGGCTCGAGCAGCTGCGCGGTGCCCGAGAGATCCTCGATCTGCACCCCCTGCGTGGGGAGGTCGAGCGGCAGCACCTCACCGCCGAGAACCTGGCATGCGGGCAGAGGCGCCGCCGTCAGTTGCGCCACACTCGTGCCCAGCGCGGAGCTGATCTTCTGGAGTGAGGCCACCGACGGCTGCACGATGCCGCGTTCCACCCCCGACACGAGCGACGGTGACAAGCCGGCACGCGACGCCAGGGTTCGGAGCGATATTCCCTTGTCGCTGCGCCGCGCACGCAGCCGGTCTCCGAGGGTTGCCGCACCAGCATCGACCGCCGACGCCGCCCGCTCGGCCTTGGCGCGCCGCTGTTGCGCCACCATCGGAAGCCGGCGGCGGATGGCATGGACGGCGAGGCCCTCGACGGTGCGCAGCCGGTGCACCTCGCGCGCCCGGCTGACGTCGCCGGCGTCGTAACTGCGCCAACCGGCCGAGCTGCGGGCTGACCGGAGCAGGCCGTTCTGCTCCCACGCGCGGAGCGTGGAGGGGCTGATGCCGACCATGCGCGCGGCCTCGCTCACAGAGTAGCGGCGTCCCGTTTGCGCCCCCATGCCCCCCTCGTCACATCAGCCGCAGGCCACTTGACGAGCCTACCACCCGGCGCTAGGGTGTGCACCGCTCCTTGCAGGTGTTCTGCAAGACCTTCGCGCGCTCAGGGGGTGGGTTGATGGCTACGGTCGCAGAGCCGCTGGTGCACGGGAAGGCCGTGGTCTCGCAGCTGAAAACCAACACTCTCACGCTGTTCGACTCGACCGTTATTGCCACCTCCAGCGTTGCTCCTGCTTACACCCTCGCCGCCACGGCCGCGGTGCTTGTTGCGGCTGTCGGGCTCGCGTCGCCCGCGGCCATCCTCGTCGGGTTCTTCCCCGTCCTGTTCATCGCGATGGCGTACTACTACCTGAACCGCATGGATCCCAACTGCGGGGCCTCGTACTCGTGGGTGAGCCGAACGCTCAACCCCTGGATCGGGTGGTTCTCAGGGTGGGTCCAGCTTGCCGCCAATGTGCTGTTCTGCGCAGCCGCGCCGCTGCTAGCCGGCGCCTATACGCTGCAGCTGCTCAACAGCATCTTTCCCGGCCAGGTCAGCTCCGACTTCGCCAGCGACAATCGCTGGATTGCGGTGGTCTCGGTGGCGTGGCTGGCCCTGGTGACATTCATGGTCATTCGCGGAATCCGCGTGACCGCCAACTTCCAGTGGGTGCTCGTGTTCATCGAGTACTTCATCGTCCTCGGGTTCGCGGTCGCCGCGCTGGTCAAGATGGCAACCGGCAGCCATCCGGCGGCGACGAGCTTCTCGGGCGACTGGTTCAATCCCACGACGCTTGGTGGATTCACCGGGGTGGCCACTGGCGCCGCGCTGGCGGTGTTCTTCTTCTGGGGGTGGGACACGGCGGCCAACGTCAACGAGGAGACCAAGGACGCCGACACCTCGCCGGGCCGGGCCGGAATCCTCAGCATGTTTATCCTGCTGTTCATCTTCCTGCTGGCGATCATCGCCATCCAGATGTTCCTCTCTCAGAACGCGCTGAACGACCCCAACAACCAGGCCGACATCCTCTACTACTTCGCGCAACAGCTCTCCGGCAACCCAATTGCGTACCTGATGGTGCTGGCCGTTCTCTCCTCGACGGTCGCCACCACGCAGACCACGCTGCTGCCGTCGAGCCGGCTAACTTTCTCGATGGCTCGAGACGGCGTGTTTCCCAAGGCGTTCGGCCGCATCCACCACCAGTGGCGGACGCCCTGGTTTGGCACGCTGATCACGTCGCTGCTGGCCGTCGTCGTGATCGTCCTGTCGGTAACCGTCGACAGCTTCAACACCAATGTGTTCGGCAAGCTCATCCTCGACATCGGGATCCTCGTCGCCGTGTATTACGGCGTCACCGGGCTGGCGTCGTTCTGGGCATTCCGCAAGGTGCTCTTCACCAGCGCGCGGCTTTTCATCTTCGCCGGACTGCTTCCTCTCCTCGGCGGACTGTTCCTGTTCTACATCGCCTACTACGTCATCCAGCAGGACGTTGGATCCGCGGTACCCATCCTGGCCACGCTTGGCCTGGGTGTGCCGCTGCTCGCGTTGGCGGGAGTCACCAACCGCTCTGGATTCTTCCGTGAGAAGACGGTGTCGTACGTCATGGTGGACGGCGTGTTGGCGGCGTCGCCAGCGAGTCCCCCCTCATAACGGGTATGTGCGCACAGCGCAACGCTGAGCTGCAGCAGCAGCGGGAGCAGTCGGTGGCCCGCGGCATGGGCTCGACCATGACCGGGTTCGCGCACGCGGCGCAGGGTGCGACGATGGTCGACGCCGACGGCAGGAGCTACATCGACTTCGCCAGCGGCATCAGCGTCATGAACCTCGGCCACGGTCACCCTGATGTGGTGGCGGCGATTCACCGGCAGGTGGACCTGCTGATCAACTCGGGCGGCCCAGTGATGATGCCCGACGTGTACGTGCAACTCTGCAGCCGTCTGTGCGCGTTGGCACCGGTGCCGGCGCCGGCGAAGGCGCTGCTGGTCAACAGCGGGGCTGAAGCGGTCGAGAATGCCGTCAAGATCGTTCGCCAGGCCACCGGCCGGTCCGCGATCGTCAGCTTCCAGAACAGTTTCCACGGCCGCACGCTGATGGCGATGAGCCTCACCGGCAAGGTGCATCCGTACAAGCAGAACTTCGGCCCATACGCAGCCGAGGTGTACCAGACGCCGTACCCGTACGCCTATCACGACATCAGCACCGACGAGAGCCTGGACGCGCTTCAGTCACTCTTCGCGTCGCAGGTGCCGCCGGATCGTGTCGCCGGGGTGATCGTCGAGCCGGTCCAGGGCGAGGGCGGTTTCGTGGTGCCGCCGCCCGACTTCCTGCCCCGGCTGGCGCGGTTGCTCCGTCAACTCGACATCCCGCTCATCGCCGACGAGATCCAGACCGGGCTGGCCCGCACCGGCGAGTTGTTCGCGGTGAGCCACTTCGGTGTCGAGCCGGACCTGGTGCTGCTGGCCAAGTCGCTGGGAGGTGGCCTGCCGCTGGCGGCAGTCATCGGTCGCGCCGAATTGATGGACGCCCCTGAGCCCGGAGGGCTGGGTGGCACGTTCGGCGGCAACCCCGTGGCCTGCGCAGCGGCGCTCGCCGTGCTCGAGGTCATCGAACGTGACAGCGTCTGCGCCCGGGCACGCGAGGTCGGGGCCATCGCCGTCCAACGCATGCAGGCCATGCAGCAACGTCACGCCTGCATCGGCGATGTGCGCGGCATCGGTGCCATGACCGCCATGGAGCTGGTGGACAACCGCTCCAGCCGTGAGCCCGCGCCCGCTCTCGCCCTTGCAGTGTTGCGCGAGGCCCATGCCCGCGGCCTGGCGCTGCTCCGCGCTGGGCTGTATGACAATGTCATCCGTCTGCTCATGCCGCTGACGATCACGGACGAGGAGTTGACGGCGGGCCTGGACGTCGTCGAGCGTTCCCTCGAGGCTGCCCTGGACTCCGTCAGCGCCGCAGTTCCAGCGGCCTCCACGAGGAATGACAATGGCAACTGACGTCGCCCGGATCGACCAGCGCCGGCTGGCGGAGCTGACCGCCCACGAAGAGCACGAGTTCGTCGCCAAGCGCAAGCGGTCACACGAGCTGTGGCAGGAGGCGACCAAGGCAATGCCGCGCGGTGTGCCGTCGTCGTTCCAGGACACGCCACCGCAGCCCG
>CATPCA010000286.1 GCA_955652545.1 Candidatus Dormiibacterota bacterium | reverse complement strand
TTGCCGGGGATCACGCAGACCTACAGCAAGGCACCCGACCAGCACGTCGAGGGGGTGTATCCCGTGTTCCTCGAGCGTGGTGAGGGCTGCCGGGTCACCGACCTCGACGGCAACGTCTACATCGACTATCCCTGCGCTCTGGGCCCGATGATTCTCGGATACGGTGACCCCGAGGTGGACGCGGCCGCCGCGGAACGCGTCTACGCCGGCACATGTTTCTCGCTCGGCCACCGGCTCGAAGTGGACGTCGCCGAGGCCCTGGTCGAGATGGTGCCGGGTGCGGAGATGGTCCGTTTTCTCAAGACCGGCTCGGAGGCCACCACGGCGGCGGTGCGCCTCGCCCGGGCCGCGACCGGTCGCGACCACGTCGCCATGTGCGGCTACCACGGTTGGCATGACTGGTGCATCGGCCACACCACTCGCAGCGCGGGGGTGCCGATTGCGGTGCGCGAACTGACCCACCAATGGAAGTACAACAACCTCGATTCGCTCCGCGCGGTGTTCAGCGCGCACCCCGGTGAGGTCGCCGCCGTGGTCATGGAGCCGGTCGGCGTTGATCCGCCGACCCCGGGGTTTCTCGAGGGCGTGCGCGCGCTGGTGGATGAGCACGGCGCGGCCCTCATCTTCGACGAGGTGATCACCGGGTTCCGGCTCGCCCCGGGCGGTGCGCAGGAGTATTTCGGTGTCGTGCCGGACCTGGCCACCTTTGGCAAGGCGATGGCCAATGGTTACCCGCTGGCCGCCGTCGCCGGCAAAGCGGCGCTGATGGAATTGATCGCATCCACGGTGTTCATCTCGAGCACGTTCGGGGGGGACACTGTCTCGCTGGCGGCGTCGCTGGCCACGCTGCGCCGCATCCGCGCTGGCGGAGTGATCGAACATCTCTGGCGCCAGGGCGCGCGCGTGATGGAGGGATTCAACGCCCTCGCCTCGGAGTACGAGGTGCCGGCGCAGATGATCGGCCTGGCCCCACGCCGCGTGATCGTTTTCCAGCCCGCCGGCGGAGCCGACGCCAACGGGCTCAAGGGCCTGGTCTGGCAGGAGTGTCTCGACCGGGGCGTGCTCATGGGCAACGCCAACTTCATCTCGCTCGCCCACGACGACGCCGCCGTCGAGGCGACGCTGACCGCGTTCGACGGTGCGCTCGCCGCCGTGGGGCAGGCGGTGCGGCACGGTGAGGTGGCCGGCCGCCTGCGCGGGCGACCTCCGGCAGAGGTGTTCCGCCGCGCATGACCGATCCGGCCGAGCCCGAGGTCGCCCACGGCCGGCGCGTCTTCCGCAACACACTGATCACGGGAGTCGTCGGGGTGGTCTCTCTCCTGCTCAACTTCTTCGTGGTCGCGTACGCGATCCGGCGGCTCGGCGCCGACGCCTACGGCGTGTGGGTGCTGGCTCTCTCGTTCTCGGTCTCGGCCGGCTACCTGAGCATCTCCGACCTCGGCCTGCAGGCAGGCGTGGTCCGGTTCGTCGCCGACGCCGACGGCCGCGGCCAGCGCGAGCGGATCGGCGAGGTGGTCAGCTCCGCGCTTGCCGTCCTCGGCGGCATGGCGGTGCTCGCGGTTGTGGTCCTGCTGGCGTTGTCGATCGGTGCCGAGCATTTCTTCCACGTGCCGCTCACGCTGCACAACACGCTGCGCCTGCTCTTCGTCATGCTCGCCGCGGAGGCCGTCTTCAGCCTTCCCGGCCTCGCCTTCGTCGGTCTCCTCGAGGGCCTGCAGCGCTACGGCTGGATCAAGGTGGTCACGCTCACCCGGCAGCTGCTGTACACCGCGATGGTGGTGATCGTGCTGGCCACCGGCCACGACGTGGTGGCGTTCGGTGCGGTGACGGTCGGGAGCAGCGCGTTCGCCGCGGCGGGGTACGCGGTGGTCGGACGACTTCTCTGTCCAGAGCTGCGTATCTCACCGCGGCTGGTCCGCGTCACCGCGCTGCGTCCTCTGGCACGGTTCAGCGCCTGGGTGTTCGTGGCGCGCATCAACGGGGTGATCTGGGCTCAGATGGACAAGGTCATCCTCGCCGCCTTCGTCAACACCTCGATCCTCACCGGCTACGATGTCGCCGCACGCATTCAGAACGCCGCGTCCTACACGTTCTCGGTGACGTCGTCGGCGGTGGTGCCCGCCGCTGCCAACCTGCGCGCCATGCAGTCGACGATCCGGCTCCAGGCGCTGCTCATCCGCGGCACACGCTACACGCTGGCAATGTCGCTGCCGGTGACGATCGCCGCCATGATCCTGGCTCGACCGCTCATCGTCGGTTGGGTTGGAGCCGCATACGCGGGATTCGCCGGCCCCACCCAGCTCTTCCTCACCTACCAGCTGGTGGTGTGCACCGCCACCATTCCGCAGACCATGCTCGTCGGCCTCGGTCGGGTTCGCGAGGTCGCCACCTATGTGTCCACCGCCGTCGTCGTCAATCTCATCATCTCGGTGCTGCTGGCGCCGATTCTCGGCATCAACGGGGTCATCATCGGCACCCTGGTCGGCTTCGGCATCACCGCGCCGCTGTACATCCGGCTGGTGCTCCGCGAGCTGGAGATGAGCGTGCGCACCTTTGCCGCTGAGGCCGTCGCTCCCATCCTCCCCTGGGCTGCGCTGTTCGCCGCGATGGTCGCCGCCACTGCGCAGCTGGCCGGGCCGTCCGGGTTGATCGCGGTGGCTGCGTGCTGTGTGCCTGCGGCGGTTGTGTACGCAGCCGGCGTGGTCGGTTTCTCCATGACCCCGCAGGAACGCGGCTCGCTGCTCGGGTTCCTCGGGTCGGGGCGCGGCGGGCGCTGATGGACCGGATCCGAGTGCTCGCACTCGACCACTTCTTCGACCAGGACCTGCATGCGCTCGCGGCCGACCCTCGTCTCGACGTGCGACGGTTCCCCTATCAGCGGTTGCGCCGCCCCGCCGTCCGCATAATGGGTGCGCAGGTCGCGACCGGCCTTGAGGAGTTCACCCAACCCCGGCTGGCGGCGGCGCGCCGGCGTTACTCCGCCTGGCTCGTCGGCGAGGTGCGCCGCCTGTACCTCGAACGTCCCTTCGACGTCATCGTGCTGCCGTCAGACACATTCTTCTATGTGCGAAGTCTGCCCGACGCGGCCCACCGCCTCAATCTGCCGGTGGTCGTCGTGCAGAAGGAGACGACCATCTCGGACGCGACCATGGATGTGCACAGCAACGATGTGCGCCTCGCGGCGCCACTTGTGAGCGACTTCATGACGGTGTGCAGCGCGCGCCACCGGGAGTTCTGGCTGCGCGCAGGGGCGGACGGCACCCTGGTCGAGGTCACCGGACAGCCGCGTTTTGACATCTACGCACTGCAGCGGTCGAAGAAGGCGCCGTCGCCGCGACGGCGCGTGCTCTTCCTGAGCTACCAGCTCGATGCGTATGTCCCGGGGGTGGGCCATGGCGCGGGGCTGCGCACCTGGGAACCTCTGCGCGATGGCACCGAGGCGGTGCTCCTGGACCTGGTCAGCGGCGGCGGCCACGACGTGGTCATCAAGTGTCATCCACAACAGAACTGGCGGGCTGAAGCGGCGCGGCTGTCGGCTCGAGCAGGCCGGCTGTGGAATCGCGGGCTGTCGGTCGCGCCCATCGACGCTGACACTCGGGAGCTCGTCGTTGCCAGCGATGTCGTTGTCGGCTTCCAGACGACTGCGCTCTTCGAGGCGGTGGCCGCGGCCACCCCCGCCGTCTACGCCGCCTGGGGTGAGGAGTACGAACGCTTCCGCAGTGGGCTGATCGCCTTCCACGAGGCACCGGCCGAGTGCCTGCACCACGCAAGCTCCCCCGAGCACCTCGCCGAGCTGCTCAGCACACCGCTCGAGGCCCCGACTGACTGTGCCGCCTGGTATGAGCAGGCACTCGGTTCGGTGGACGGGGGGGCGACGCAGAGGGTCGCCGACCGGCTGGTCGCGATCGCCTCCGCATGGCTTCCAACTGCTGAGCGCCAGCACCTCGAGCGTCACCGCAAGCGATACGCGGTCCGCCTGCT
>CATPCA010000285.1 GCA_955652545.1 Candidatus Dormiibacterota bacterium | reverse complement strand
GCTGCCCAGCACTGATCCCGAGGTGGCCAAGGACCTCAAGAAGGTGAAGAAGGGAGAGCGACTCTCACCTGTCCTGCTGGTGCGCGGCGGCCTCGATCATGACCGGCTCCTCACCGTCGCGGACGGCTACCACCGCATCTGCGCCAGCTACCACCTCAATGAGGACGCGGACATCCCGTGCCGGATCGCCGACCTGCCGCCACCGCGCGTGCAGCCGGTGGCCATGCCCGCACCTCGCGCGCCCCGCAAGCACAGCTGACTCACGGTTCGCTGCGGTTCTGCATCTCCCGCGCGTGGTCGAGGACGGGCGGCGGCATCGCACAGCCGCAGGCCCGGTCCGGCCGGCTTTCACGCTGCCGTTGAGGATGCAATAGGCTAGGACGCACATGGCCCGACAGAGACGAAGCGGCGCTGACCCGGACGTCGCCGCAACGATCGAGAACGTGCTGATCGTGGGTGCCTTTCTCGGGCGGTCGAACCGCGAACAGACGGAGATCGAGCTCGACGAGCTCGAAGAGCTGGCGCGTACGCTGCGGACGACGGTCGTCGAGCGGGCGCCGGTGCCGCTCCGCGAGATCCACCCGGCCACGTTCTTCGGCTCCGGCACCGTGGACGCGCTGGGCGCGCGGATCCAGGAGCTGGGCGGTCCGGCGGCGCTGATCAACGATGAGCTGGCGCCCCGCCAGCAGCGCAACCTCGAGGAGAGATGGGGCGTCCCCGTTCTGGATCGCACCGAGGTGATCCTGTCGATCTTCGCTCGCCGGGCCCGCAGCGCCGAGGGCCGGGTTCAGGTGGAGATGGCGCAGCTCGAGCACCAGCTGCCCCGCCTGGCCGGCGGCTGGGCCCACCTCGAACGGCAGCGCGGGCGGGTCGGGACCGGCGGTATGCGCGGCGGCATGGGTGAGAAGCAGATCGAGGTGGACCGCCGCCTGATCAACCAGAAGCTGCGCCGGCTGCGCCAGCGCCTCCGCGCCATCGAGAGGCAGCGGGCCACGCGGCGCACCGCGCGCACCGCGGTGCCGCTGGCATCGTGTGCGCTGGTCGGCTACACCAACGCGGGCAAGTCCACGCTCCTCAACAAGCTCACCAACTCAACAGTGCTCGCCGACGACCTGCTGTTCGCCACCCTCGACCCCACCTCGCGGCTGCTCGGCCTGGCCAGCGGGCGGCGGGTCATCGTCACCGACACGGTCGGGTTCATCCAGTCTCTGCCTCACGAGCTGGTGGAGGCCTTCGCGGCCACGCTGGAAGAGGTGCGCGAGGCGCACCTGCTGGCGATCGTCGTCGACGCGGTCCATCCTGACGCCGAGGCTCAACTGGCCACCGTCCTCGAGACGCTCGAGGAGATGGACTGCGATCAGCCCGCCGTGCTCGTCGTCAACAAGGTCGACCGTCTCTCCGCCGCCGAGGCCACCGAGATCGCGCAACGGCTCGGCCAGATCGCCGGCCTCGCGCCGGTGCTGGTCTCCGCGACCAAGGGCACCGGGCTTCGTGACCTCCGCGCTGCCGTCGACGCGCTGGCCGCGGCCGCTGTTCCCGACACCCGCGCCAATCGGCCGATCATGGCCGCCGGGACGACTTTCGACCTGCCTCTCGAGCCTGAGCCGGGCTCGGAGCCCGAGCAGACGCACCGCGCCGCCTCCTGACCGCTCGGTCGCGCCTGGGTAACGGTCGCGCGCGCGCAGGGATCGGTGGACGCGCCAGCCGCGACACTCTCCAGCGTGTCGGTGATGACGAGGCGCAAAGCCGCGCCGCGAGCGAAGCGGGCGGCGCGGGACCGGCGGACCCTATCCCTGGTGATCACGGCCGCCGCAATCGCGGCGTGCCTTGCGACCGCCTACACGTTTGTGCTGGTGCCGCTCTTCGGCCATTTCGCCGGCGAGTTCGAGGACTTCGCCGCGTACTCGCAGGCGGCCCATGCGGTGGCGGCGGGCTCCAGCCCCTACGCCACCTTCGACAGTGGCACGATCGTGATGTCGGGGTTCATCTACCCGCCGTTCGCCGCTGTGCTCCTCCGCCCGCTCGACTTCCTGTCGGCGCGATGGCAGGAGATGGCGTGGTTGTGGCTGTCGCTCGGCGCGCTCGTCGCGGGTGCCGTGATCACCGCGCGGGCGCTCCTTCCCGCGGCCTGGCCGCGTGCGCGCGTCGGCATCATTGTCGCGCTCACCTTCCCGCCCGCCACCTACAACCTCTGGCACGGCCAGATGAACCTGGTCATCTTCCTTCTCCTGGCTGTGGCGCTCTCGGATTACCTGTCGGGCCACCGCACTCGCTGCGGGATCGTGCTCGGCGTTGCCGCGAGCATCAAGCTGGCGCCGATCGTCCTGCTCGTTGTGCTCGCCCGTCGCGGCTGGTGGCGCGCGGCTGCTGCCGGCGTGGTCACCGCGGCTGCCTCAGCCGTCCTGGCCGTCGTCGCGCTGGGCTGGACCGTCACCCACCAGTACATCGCCTCCGTGTTTCCCTTCCTCAATCGCGACAACGGCTGGATCTACAACCAGACGTGGAATGGCGTCGTCAGCAGGCTCGACCTCCACTCTGTGCTCGCCAACGACGTCCCATCGCTGTGGGTACACGCACTGGCCACGGCGCTGTCGGTGGGGACGGTCATGGCCCTCTGGCTGGCGGTCAGGAAGACTCATCGGACGCATGCCGAACGGGGCGCGGAGTTCGCCTGCGGGATCATCGCCATGCTGCTCGTCGGGTCGATCGCGTGGTACCCGGTGTACGTCCACCTGCTCATCGCGCTGGCCGCCTCTGCGGGGCTCGCCTACGAGCGCGGTCTGCACCGTCGTGCGTTGACTGGCTGGACCGTCGCCGCCCTGGTCGGCATCGGCGCCGTCGGGGCCGCGGTGATCGCGGCGATCAGCATGGAAAGCATCGTCAGCATCTCCTCGGGACCGCTGTGGTGGTTTTTCCTGCAGGCGTGCTCGCTGCCGGCGCTTCTCGCCGCGGGTCTGCTCTTCACCATGGTGCGCGCGCTGCGCGGCGGCGCCGTCAGCCGAGTCGCTGCGCCCGCGCGGTAGCGCGCTCAACGTCGCGGCGCGCGTCGCGCTCCGCGATCGCCTGACGCTTGTCCCACAGCTTCTTGCCGCGGGCCAGCCCGAACTCCAGCTTGATGCGGTTGCGCCTGAGGTAGATGCGCAGGGGCACCAATGTCAGGCCCTGCTGCGCCACCTTCGCCCCGAGATACTCGATCTCCCGTTTGTGGAGCAGGAGGCGGCGCCGGCGCTGCGGCTCATGGTTGCGACGGTGTCCCTGCGTGTACTCGGCGATGTTGACGCCGAGCAGCCAGGCTTCGCCGTTCTCGACCCGCACGTACCCCTCGCGCAGGTTCGTACGACCGCCGCGCAACGCCTTCACCTCGGTGCCGGCGAGCTCGATGCCGGCCTCGAACCTCTCGAGGATCTCGTACTCGTGCGTGGCCTGCCGGTTGCGAGCCAGCGTGGGATCGGTCTGCTTCTCGGCGGTGGCCTTGGCCATGGCGTTACCCCGCCGTCCGGCGTCCGCGGAGGTAGGCCGCGGCGCTCATCGGGCGCCCCCCGGGGGGTTGCACGAAGGCCAAGCGGTACATACCTGCCGCGGTGGCGACGTCCACCGCGTCCCCCACGGCGGCGACGACCTCGCCCACAGCCACCTCTCCCGAAGCGCTGTCGCCGCTGACCTGCCCGGCGAGAAGGCGAACGCGCCGGCCGCCCAGCGGCGCGGTGGTGCCGGGCCAGGGCAGCAGCGCGCGGACATTCCGGTCGACGTCCACAGCCGAGGAGGAGGACCACTCAATGCGGCCGTCGTCGCGGGAGAGCCGCGGCGCAAGGGTCGCGAGCGCATCGTCCTGCGGCGTCGCCACCGCGGTGCCGGCGCCGACCGCCTCGAGCACCTCGAGCAGCAGGCCGGCGCCGTGCGCAGCGAGACGCTCGGTGAGGAGCGGGGTGGTGTCCGTCGCCGCGATGGGGATCTCGCGCGTGGCGTACACCGCGCCGGTGTCGAGCCCCGCGTCCATGCGCATGATCGACACGCCGGTGCGCGTGTCACCGGCGAGGATGGCCGCGGCGACGGGTGCCGCACCGCGCCAGCGCGGCAGCAGCGAGCCGTGCACGTTGACGCCGCCGTATGCGGGAGCCTCGAGCAGCGCGGCCGGAATGATCTGGCCATAGGCGGCAACAACCAGCGCGTCGGGAGCGAGGTCGACGATCTCGGCAACGCTCTCCGGGGCACGGATGCGCTCCGGTCGCAGCACCGGCAGACCGAGCAGCGACGCGGCGTCGCCGACGGGCCGACGCGCGGGGCGCCCGCGGGACCCCGGCCGGTCGGGTTGGGTCACAACGGCGACCACCTCGTGTGACTCCGCGAGCGCATGCAGCGAGGGCACCGCGAAGTCGGCGGTCCCGCAGTAGACGATGCGCATCACGACGCGTCCTCGCGCACAGCCGCGATCAGCCGACGAGCTCGCCCTCGAGCGCCTCGGCTTGCTCCTCGTCGGCCGGGTCCCAGCTGCGCAGGGTGCCCTCGATCACCTTGGTGGTGAACAGGATTCCGTCGAGGTGATCGATCTCGTGTTGGATGGCGCGAGCCAGCAAACCATCGCCTTTGACCCGGATCTCCTTGCCGTGGCGATTGAGCCCCTTGGCGACGACGCGCTCGCAGCGGGTCACCTCGCCGATCAGTCCGGGGACAGACAGGCAGCCCTCGATGCCGGTCTGCTCACCCTCGCAGCGCACCATCTCGGGGTTGGCGAGCTGGTACACCTGGTTGTCGACGCGTAGCACGATGACCCGATGCGACACGCCCACCTGCGGGGCGGCGAGGCCGGCGCCGTGCGCGTCGATCATGGTTTCGACCATGTCGTCCATGAGCTTGCGGATGGCGTCATCGACGCGAGGGATCCGGGTCGCCCTGGTGGTGAGGACGGGATCCGCGTCAGTGGAGAGGACGATGGGAAGCAGTGCCACGGGTCACCTCAGGGTCCTGGATCAACGTCGATGCTCCAGCCGCGGCCACGCGGCAGGTGCGGGAATGCCCTCTCGATCGCCTCGCCCCGCACCGTGATCTGCCAACGGAACTCGCCCCGCAACCGGTGCAGGAAGGCGGGAGTCGGCCCGAGGACGTCAAGTCCCGACCCAGCGCCGAGTTTATCAGACACCTCCGCGAGCGCCCGGCGAGCGTCGAGCTCGGCGCGCGCGTCCTCGCGGTTGGCAACGGTGCACACGACCATGCGCGTGTAGGGGGGAAAGTGAAGCGCCCTGCGGACGCGGATCTCCTCGCGCGCGAATGACAGGTAATCGTGCTTCGTCGCGTGCCGCACCGCGTAGTGCTGCGGGCTGTATGTCTGGAGGATGACCCGCGCCGGCTCGTCGCCACGGCCCGCCCGTCCCGCCACCTGGGTCAGCAGAGAGAACGTCGACTCGCCGCTCCGGTAATCGGGAAAGTGCAATGAGACGTCGGCGTTGACGATCCCAACCAGCCGGACGTTGCCGAGGTCCCAGCCCTTGGCGACCATCTGGGTGCCGATGAGGCAGTCCGCCTCGTGGCGAGCGAACTGGTCGTAGATGGTGAAGTAGGCATCGCGCGTGGCCGTGGTGTCGCGGTCCATGCGCAGGAGGCGCACGTCGGGAAAACGTTCGTGCACCTCAGCCTCCAGCCGCTCGGTGCCCATCCCCAATCCGCGAATGGCCGTTGACCGGCAACTGGGACAGACCTCTGGAAGGGGCCGTGAGCTGCCGCAGTAATGGCAGTCGCAGCGTCGGCGCTGCGCGTGATACACCAGTGACACGCTGCAGCTGTCGCAGCTCACCGCCTCGCCACAGTTGCGGCACACCACCACTGTCGCGCTGCCGCGGCGGTTGAGGAAGAGGATCGACTGGCCGCCGGCGTCGTGACATTCGCGGAAGGCGCGGACGAGCTCGAGCGACAGCGGGCTGCGGTTGCCCGCATGCAGCTCCTCGCGCAGGTCGACCACCTCGATCGGCGGCAGCGGGCGTCCGCTGATGCGCTCGTCGAGCCTGACCAGCTCGAAACCCCCGGTGTGGGCCGCGTAGTACGTCTCCACCCTCGGGGTGGCGCTGCCCAGCACCACGGGTACCTGCTCCAGGCGGCCGCGCTCGAGGGCTGTGTCGACGGCGTGGTAGCGCGGGATGCGGTCCTGCTTGTAGGCGCCGGCGTCCTCCTCGTCGACCACGATGACGCCGAGGCGCGGCAGCGGGGCGAAGACGGCGCTCCGTGAGCCCACCACGACGTCGAGGCTGCCGTCACGGATGCGACGCCACTCGCCCGCGCGCTCCGAGTCGGTGAGCCCCGAGTGCAGCACCGCAACCCGACCGGGGAACCTCGCCGCGAACCGCCGGATGGTCTGCGGGGTCAGCGCGATCTCGGGCACCATCACGATCGCCTGGCGCCCGGCCGCCAGCGCGGCGGCGATGGCGACGAGGTACACCTCGGTCTTGCCCGCCCCGGTGACGCCGTGGAGCAGAACGCGGCGGTGGGTGCCGGCGGCGATCGCGTCGAGCAACGGCGCGGCGGCGGCGCGTTGCGGCTCGGTCAGCGCGGGGGGGGTCTCGCCAGGCTCGGCCTCCCCGGCCCTGGCGGCGTGCATTGCCGCGGACGTGGTGCGCGGCCGGCGCTTGCGGCCGCCCGGTCGCGCCGCTCGAACGCCCTTGGGGAGCATTGCTCTGATCACCTCGCCCAGCGGCGAGCAGTAGCGCTCGGCGATCCAGCGTGCCAGCGCGAGGGCGGCCGGGTCGAGGATCGGCGGCTCGTCGAGGACCGCGGCGATCAGCCTCGCCTCACCGCTGGTCATCTCCCGTTCCGGGCCGACGACGTACCCGAGCACGTCCCGCCGCCCGAACGTGACCTCGACGCGAGCGCCGGGCACCGCGGCGGCGGCGAGGCCGGCGGGCACCGCGTAGGTGAAATGGTCCTGGGGAAGGATCGCTCCGGTGTCGGGCACGACGGCGATGTAGGTGACGGGTGCGTCCTCGACAACGGCGGTGGTGGCCTCCGGCGTGATCTGCGCCGTCATGGTCGCACCCGGACCGCGGCGCTGAGGCGATCGGCCACGATGTCGAGCAGAGCGACGGCCACCAGCGCCTTGGCGCGCTGTGAGATGTGAGCCACCAGGCCGGCGGCGTCGAAGACGCTCACCTCGTTGTCCTCGGTGCCCATGCCGATCCCCGAACGCGAGACGTCGTTGAGGACGACCAGGTCGAGTTGCTTCTCGGTGAGCTTGCGGAGCGCGTTGGCTTCGATGTCATCTGTCTCGGCGGCGAAACCGACGACGAGCACGCCGTCGCGGGCCGGGTCGCCGGCAAGGCCACCAAGGATGTCGACGGTGGGCACCAACTGGAGCGTCAGGGAGGCTTGTTTCTTCAATTTGCGTGCGGCGACATCGGCCACCCGGTAGTCGGCGACGGCTGCCGCCATCAGCAGCACGTCGGCCCCCGGCAGCGCACTTCTCACCGCCGCATGCATCTCGTCGGCGGTGTCCACGCGGACCACGGTGACACGCGCGTCATGGGGTGGGGCGACGGTGGTGATCAGCGTCACGCCGGCGCCGCGGTCGGCCGCGGCAAGCGCGATGGCGTTGCCCATCCGCCCGCTGCTGTGGTTGCCGAGGTACCGCACCGCGTCGATGGGCTCGCGAGTGCCGCCGGCGGTCACGACGACGCGGCGGTTGGCAAACGTCGGCGCTGGTCGGGGCACGGCCGCTGGGTCAGGCTCCGCCGGCTCTCAACTGCGCGAGAGTTGCCTCCACGACGGCGGAGACCTCGGCCATGCGGCCGTTGCCGTCGGCGCCGCTGGCCAGCCGGCCGCTCACCGGCCCGATGAACGTGACCCCGCGGGCGCGGAGAACCTCAGCGTTGGCGCGCGTCGCCGGGTGGTCCCACATCGCCGTCTCCATCGCCGGTGCGACCAGCAGCGGCGCATGGCTCGCCAGCACAGACGTGGTCACGGCGTCGTCAGCCAGCCCATGCGCCAGCCGCGCGATCAGGTTGGCCGACGCGGCGACGGCGACGTGCACGTCCGCCCATGAGCCCAGGTCGATGTGGCCCATCCCGTGGGTGGTGCCGGCCTCCTCCCAGACGTCGTCGAGAACCGGGTGTCCGCTCAGGCTCTGCAGCGTGATCGCCGTGATGAAGCGGCTCGCGGCCGCGGTCATGGCCACGCGAACCTCGCAGCGCTCCTTGCGCAACGCGGTGATCACCTCGCACGCCTTGTACGCGGCCACGCTTCCGGATACGTGCACGGCGACGCGGCCGGCTCGGCGCTCGGGTGCGCTCACCGGTCCGTCTCCGACCGGCGACGGCGCACGATGTCGAGGATTTCGCGCGCGGCGCGGTTGACGTGGTCGTTCACAACCCGGTGATCGTACGCCGCACCCTCGGCCATCTCGGCCACGGCGTTGCGCACCCGCAGCTCGACGGACTCGTCATCCTCGGTGTCACGGGCTTGCAGGCGGCGGCGCAGCTCATCCTCGGAGGGGGGCATCAGGAAGATGAAGAGCGCACCGTCGACTCGGGGACGGATCCACGCGGCGCCCTGGACGTCGATCTTGAGCACGATGTCCTCGCCGCGTGCCAGCGCCTCCTTGACGCGCGCCTCGGCGGTGCCGTAGAGGTGGCCGTGCACCTCGGCCCACTCGAGGAATTCGCCACGCTCCGCCATCCTGCTGAACGTCGGCTCGTCGATGAACGAATAGGAGACGCCGTCCGTCTCCCCCGGCCGCGGCGCCCGCGTCGTGTACGACACGCTGTAGCGCAGCCTCGGTTCGAGGCGGCGCAACTCGTGCAGGACTGTGTCCTTGCCCACCCCGCTGGGGCCGGAGAGAACGATCAGCCGGCCTGGTTGAGTCGTCACGCGGGGCGCGCGCGCCATCAGGAGACCTCTGCGGCGGAGACCAGGGCGGCCTCGAGGTCGGCGGGCAGCGGCGAGGTGAAGTCGCAGCGGCGGCCGTCGTCGGGGTGGAGGAACGTGAGGCGCTGGGCGTGCAGCGCGGGCCGTGCGCTGATCTGGTCACCGCGCCGCCCGTAGACGGGGTCTCCCGCGATCGGGTGGCTGATCGACGCCATGTGCACGCGGATCTGGTGGGTGCGCCCGGTGAGGAGGCGAATCTCGAGCCGCGTGAAGCGACGCATGCGCTCGACCACGGCGAAGTCGGTCAGCGCGGGCCGGCCGCCGTCGACGACGGCCATTCGCTGCCGGTGCCCGGGATCTCGCCCGATGGGTGCATCGACGCGGCCGGTCGACTCCCGGAAGGTGCCGTGCACCAGCGCCCAGTAGACGCGGCCGAGAGTGCGGCGCTGCAGTTGCAATGAGAGTGCATGGTGAGCGGCCTCGGTCTTGGCGACGACGAGCAACCCGCTGGTGTCGCGATCGAGCCGGTGGACGATGCCGGGCCGTTGCTCACCGCCCAGCTGCGACCACGTCGTGCCCCGCTGCCGGAGTCCGTCAGCCAGCGTACCCGCGGGGTGTCCGGGGGCGGGGTGCACCACCAACCCCGCCGGCTTGTCGATCACCGCCAGCGCGTGATCCTCGTACACGATGGTCAGCGGCACCCGCGGTCCGGCGATGTCGGCGCGTCGCTCGGCCACCGGTGGGATGACCACCACGACATCGTCGGTAGCACCGACACGCTGACCGGACTTGGCCGGGCGGTCGTTGACCCGCACGTGGCCACCGGCGATCAGCAACTGCGCGGCGCTGCGGCTGACGCCCGACTGCCTGGCGACGCGCAGGTCGAGACGGCTGACCTGCTCGCCACGCTCAGCGAGTCCGCTCACGCCGCGCCGTCGCGGCTGTGGCCTGGCGTTGAGGTGCGCAGCGTCAGCACGCCGAGGAGGATGCCGAGGACGATCGCCATGTCGGCGACGTTGAACACCGGCCACCTCTGCAGGTCGATGAAGTCGACGACATATCCCTGCACGAATCGATCGAGAGCGTTGGCGATCGCGCCGCCGAGGACGCAGCCGAGCAACACCTGCGGGAACACACCGGGACCGAAGCGTCGGCCGGCAACCAGGATGTAGAGGGCGACGGCTGCGGCCACCACCAGGAAGACGACCTGCAATTGGGGGAAGAGGCCGAAGGCTGCGCCGCGGTTCTCGATGTTGTGGATGGTGACGGGGCCGCTGGCCGGGACCTGGCTGCCCAGTGCGATGTGCTGCGTGACCAGCCACTTGCTG
>CATPCA010000284.1 GCA_955652545.1 Candidatus Dormiibacterota bacterium | reverse complement strand
GACCACCTTGCGCATGTCGTACGCGGCCCGCGGCGAGGTCGGCACCAGCTTGGCGAGGTCCTCGACGCGACGGTCGCGCGGGTCCTCGCCGCTGCGGCGCGGCGGGCTCTCGCCATTGTGGGACGGAAGGAACGAGAGGAATTCGCGGACCGTGCCGATGCACTCGCGGTCATCGGCGACCTCCACGTCGCCGACGCCGCTGACGTAACAGTGCACCTGGCTGCCACCCATGTCGTGGTCGGTGGTCTCCTCACCGGTGGCCGCCTTCACCAGCCGCGCGCCACCCAGTGACATGCTGCTGGTGTCCTTGACCATCGGCACGAAATCGGCAAGTCCCGGGATGTACGCGGTGCCGGCGGCGCAGGGTCCGAGCATCGCCGCCACCATCGGCACCACCCCGCTCATCTGCACCTGCTCGTAGAAGAGCGCGCCGCTGCCGGCGAAGGTGCTGCCCGCGGCCTCCTGGATGCGTGCCCCGGCGGAGTCCAGCAGCCACACCATCGGCAGACGGTTGAGCAATGCCTTGGCCCGAAGCCGCCCCACCTTCTGCTCACCGATCATGCCCATCGACCCGGCCATCACCGTGAAGTCGTAGGTCGCGCAGTACACGCGCCGTCCGTCGACCAGGCCCTCGCCGGTGACCACCCCGTCGGCGGGGGTGCGCTCCGGGTCGGTCTGCGCAGCGTGCATCGAATGCTGATGCGCCAGCAGCCCGAACTCGGTGAACGTGCCGGTGTCGAAGAGCAGGTCGATGCGCTCGCGCGCGGTCAGCTTGTTGCGGCCATGCTGCTTGGCGACCGCCTCCTCGCCGCCCATCGCACGGGCCCGGCCTCGCCGGGAGCTCAGCTCGGCGGCCAGGTCGTCGAGGCTGGTGTCGTCCGCCATCAGCGGCCGCGGAAGTGGGGAGGTCGCTTCTCCAGGAACGCGGTGACGCCCTCGCGGAAGTCGTCGCTCATCGACAGCACCGTCAGCTGCGCCTGCAGGTAGCGCAGCGCCGTCTGGTAGTCGAGCGAGTCGATGGCGTAGAAGGCATCGCGGCCAAGGCGCATGATCAGCGGGCTCCAGCCGGCGATCTCTGCCGCCCACGCGTGGGCGCGCTCACGGACATCGCCGGCCGGCACCACGCGGTTGACGAATCCCCACTCCAGGGCGGTGCCGGCGTCGATGCGCTCGCCCGTCATGAACAGCTCCATGGCGCGCTTGCGACCGAGGTTGCGGGTGACGATCGACATGATCATCATCGGCCAGACCCCGACCTTGATCTCCGGCGTGCCAAAGGTCGCCTGGTCGGATGCCACCAGCAGGTCGCAGCACAGGGCGAGGCCGAAGCCGCCGGCGAGCGCGTGGCCGTTGATGCAGCCGACCAGCGGCTTGCCGAGCCGCTCGCACGCGAGGAACAGGTCGACGAAGAGCCCACGCGCGTCGTGGCGATCCACCTCGCCCGCGTCGTCGGCGAAGCCGGCCAGGTCGGCGCCGGCACAGAACGCCTTGTCGCCGGCGCCCGTGAGCACCACCGCGCGAACAGCCGCGTCCTCGCGGGCGGTGTGCAGTGCACTGCTCAGGTCGCGAAGCATCTGCGGGCCCAGCGGGTTGCGCTGCTCGGGGCGGTTGAGCGTGATCGTCGCCACCCCGTCGGCGCCCGCCTCGTAGAGGGCGTCGGTCAACTCCATGGCGCGGTCAGCCGTGGGGGCGGGCGGCTATCGGGCGACGCCGATGATGCGCCCGTCGACCCAGCCGGTCCATCCGTTGGAGCAGACGATGTTGGCCCAGGCGCCGCGCACCTCGGTCACCTGGATGGGAAGACCACCGCCGAGCGTGGCGACGACCGCGCCCGCCGGGTCGGGCGCTGCCCATGCCTGCATCCCCTGCGGCGGCACGGTGTGGGTGGGCGCGAACGCCGCCGCCGCCGGCTGGGCGTGCGCTGCGGGCTGGCCGGACAGTGGCGCATAGCCGCCGCCGGGCGACGGGTTGGAAAAGCTCGGCGCCGGCAGGGTCGAGGCCGCCGGTTGCTCAGCCTGCTGGGGGAGGCTGGCCGGCGACCAGGCCGGCGACTGGCTCGGCTCCGGTGTGTAGCGCGGGTGGGAGACAAAACCCTCGCCGCCGGCAGCCGCCGTCTCGGTCGGCGTGGAGGCCTGCTGACCGGCGCCGGCCCCGCTGAGCGCGTCGATGAGCGACCGCGTCTTGGCCACCTCCTCGACCGCCCCGATGAAGGCCTGCTTGGTGAATCCGTCGGTGTACACGGACGCGGTCACCACCGTGTTACCGCCCGATGACTCGCCGCGGACCAGGGCCGGCCTCGCCGCCAGCACGCCCTCAGTGGCCTTGGCATCCGCGCCGGACGCCGAGGTCGAGCTCACCAAGACCCGATCATCGCCCTGGTCGAGCCGGACATCGACGGGCACCGAGGCGGAGCCACGCGAGCCGGAGCGAAGTGCAAGCGCGAAGTCGGCGCCCGACTCGGTGCGATCCTCGACCAGCTGAAGGCCGGTCCCGTCGTTGCACCAGCCAGTGATCGCGGCCTTGATGTTCTCGGCTGTCATTGTCAGAGGACTCCCAAATTGTGCCTGCGCCGTCGCGCCGGACTATACGGCGCACGTCCTGCTGCGGGCGCCGTGTGCCGCGGGGCGCCGGCTCGGCGTGGCGCTAGACTCGCGCCACAATCAGGGGGAGGTAACACATGGCATCCAGTGCATGGCCACTCATTCACGCCGAGCGCGACGCGCTCGTCGCCGACCTCGACCAGCTGCCGGAGCCGCAGTGGGCGACGCAGTCCCTGAGCGCTGAATGGACAGTCCGCGACGCGCTCGCCCACATGACCGCCACGGCGAAGATGACCCCGCCGCGCTTTTTCGGCAAGTTCATCGCCTCCGGGTTCCGCTTCAACGCGATGAGCGCGAGGGATGTCGCCGCCGAGCGGGGCACCTCGGGGGCCGACGCGCTGGCCCGGTTCCGGACCGTTCTCGGGGCCACGACCCACCCACCGGGCCCTCTCGAAGCGATGGTGGGGGAGGTGGTTGTGCACGGGGAGGACATCAGGCGCCCGCTGGGAATCCGCCACAGGTACTCCGACGATGCCCTGACCACGACGGCCGACTTCTATCGGCGCTCGAACCTGCTCATCGGCGCCAAGCGACGCGCGGAAGGGCTGACCCTGCGCGCCGACGACGTCGACTGGAAGGCGGGCAGCGGCCCCGAGGTCGCCGGGCCGCTGGCGTCGATCATCCTCGCCATCACGGGCCGCAGGGCAGGGCTCGACGATCTCTCCGGGGAAGGGGTTGCAACCCTGAGGGGGCGCGTCCCCGGCTAGGTCGATCGGAGCATCAGCCTGCAGCCTGCGACGCGGTTGACCTAGGCTGGCGCGATGGCAGGCTCCGCTGTGCTGGCGGTGTCGATCTCGATCTTCGGAGAGGGTGTCGACCCCGATGAGGTGAGTCAGGCCCTCGGCGTCACGCCCGACCGGTCTCACCGCGTCGGCGAAGCGGTGTCCGCCGAGAGTTCAGCGAAGCGTAGTACCGGGCTCTGGAGCATCACGACTCACGGGAGTGTCGCCGACGAGGCCGTCCTCGCCGAGCACATCGCCCTGCTTTTCACGCGGGTCAGCACGGACCTTGCGGTCTGGCAGCAGCTGGCAGACCATCACAACACCCGCGTCTCCATCGGATGGTTCATGGGTGAGGGCAACGAAACTCTGCGGCTGGAGGCAGGCGTCCTCGACGAGTTGGCGCGCCGCGCGCTGCACCTTGATATCGAGGTCTACGCGCCCCCGACCGACGACTAGGTGCGGCCGGTGTGTGGTGAGTCGCTGGGACACATCAGCCGAAGGTGTGTGACACATCAGCCGAAGCCCTTTCGCGACGCGTCAACCGACCTAGCTGTAGTTCCCACGGACCTTGTTGACAGGGTGAGAGCCCTGCCCTGACGGTTCGGGACTGTTCGAAGGTTCCGTTCCGGAGGGTGGGCTCTCATGACTCATCGTAGGCCGCGTCTCACG
>CATPCA010000283.1 GCA_955652545.1 Candidatus Dormiibacterota bacterium | reverse complement strand
TTACTCGGGACCAGCCTAGTGATTAACATATCAGGTCACGCTCGTTCCATTGGTGCCCCGCTTGGCTGAGGCCAGGAGCACGCCGACAGGTCTGTATGAGGACACGAGGTCAGCGGGAGACTGAGTCATGCGCCCACCCGGAGTTCAGCCAAGTCTGGGCACCTGCGTATCTAAGCGGGAGACGAGACTCGAACTCGCGACATCGACCTTGGAAGGGTCGCGCTCTACCAACTGAGCTACTCCCGCTCGGACGCACGCTTTTGGAAGGCTAGCGCTCTACCAGCTGAGCTACTCCCGCTCGCCGGGCAAGGATACCAGCGGTTCGATCAACCGCTGAGCGCTCCCCCACTGCCGACAGCGCGTAGCGTCAGCAACAGCAGCACGAACCACGCCACCGCGAGCGTCGCCGACGACGCCCGATCCGACCGTCCCGCCGACACGCGCCGCGCGATCGGCAGCACCAAGAGCGTCAGCGGACCAACGATAAAGTGTGTCGTTCCGTCAGCCGGCCGGTCCCCCTGGATGGCCAGGATGAACCCGAACAGCGCCTGCAAGCCGACGACGCCCGACATCGCGATGGTGAAGGTCATCAAGCGCGGATGAACTGAGCCGCGCCGCAGCCAGTCGTGCACCGCCCACAGGCTGCCACCGAGAGCGAGGAGGACGACGAGGATGGCGAGCGTGCGATGCACAGCCAGCATCGGCCGACCCTCCCCCAGGTGGCAACGCTCAGCGCGTCAGTGCGAGCAGGCCTTGGCCTCGCCGGCGCTGTCCGCCGTCTGGAAACTGTGGCCGCAACCGCAGGTCTTGACCGCGTTGGGATTGTTGATGGTGAAGCCGCCGCCCATGATGGCGTCGACGAAGTCGATCTCGGCTCCCTCGAGGTACTGCGCCGAGTAGGAATCGACGTAGACGCGCAGGCCGCTCACGTCGACCACCTCGTCGTCGAGCTTCGGCGGGTTCTCGTCGATGCCCATCCCGTAGGAGAAGCCCGAGCAGCCACCCGACTGGATGTAGACGCGCAGACCAACCTGCGGCTCGGGGCCCTGCTCGGCGAACAGGTTCTTGAGCTGCCCGAGGGCGGTATCGCTGACGCTGATCATCTGGGGTTCCCCTGCCTGGGCGATTTGAACCGAATGACCACCTGGGGTGGCCTGACGATCATACCGTACCCTCGATCTGCGGCCGCCACGTTTCGGGAACGCGCCACCCGGCGTAGGTGAGATCAATCCCCGGTGCCGCCTCGTTCAGAGGCGTAGCGCGGTAGATGGACGTCCTCGGACCCCACGAACCGCATCGCCCCGGCAACCAGGTGGTGCCCGGCGACCTCATCGATGAGCCGGTGCATCTCCTGGCCCACCCGCCGGTAGTGGGGGTGCCCCTGCGGCGAGGTGCGCAGCTCGATGAGGTGGATCGCCTCGCGCGCGTTCATCCTGATCACGTAGCGAAGGCGATGACCGAGCGTCACCAGGTACTGGGCCTGCTCGGGGAACTCCTCGACGAGCACCTCGTGGGCCGCCTCCGCCCTCTCGACCGCGGCCCGCCAGCGCGCTCCGAGGCCCGCCTCCTCGACAGTGCCGGGCACCTCGTAGCCGAGCGCCGGTGTCAGCGGCTGCCACTCGATGGTGAGCATCCGATGGCGCTGGAGATCGCGGAAGGCGCCGTAGTCAGACACCACCTCGAAGGTGTAGTCGCAGTGTTCGAAGCCCCGCCCCGGGCGGTGGCGGCGGTTGCCCCGCTCCCCCACCGCGGCGGCGAACAGCGCCGCCCGGCGCGCGGCCGAGAGACCGCGGACGGTCTCGAGCAGACTCTCGAAGGTGGCCTCGGTGTGGGGCAGCAGCGCTGCGGCGAGGATGCGATCCTCCCCGTCGCGGGTCCAGTCGACGAGGCGCACACCGTCGCAGCTCGGCTCGAACTCGGGTGCCACCTCCACGGCGGCTGCTTCGAGTGCGGCCGCCGTGTCGGCGAGGTAGTCGACCCAGACACCACCGCGGTCCGGGCGGTCGAGCCGCGTCAGGAATTCCGGCACCACCTTCTGCAGCTCCGCGGCGATCAGCTCGGCGTACGCGCGTGCCTCGGGGAGCTGGTGGGCCCGCAGCCGCAGCACCATCTGTTCGTACGCCTGCGGGGACGCGAACACGCCCACGTTGCTGACCGTGCCGGCGGGGAGTAGCCCGCGCATCAGGTCGAGCGCCAGGGCGCGGATGGCGCGCCGACGTGCCGCCGCATCGTCCTCCTGCGGAAGGCTTCGATCGAGGTACTCCCGGAGCGGATCGAGCAGCGAGCAGTACGTGTCGAACAGGCTGTCCATCGCCTCGACATAGGCGGTCGACGTCGGCGACGCCGCCAGCGCCGGGTCGACGTGGTAGCGGTACCTGCCGTCACGCCGATCGGTGTACGGGATGTAGCGCGTGGACTGCTCGAGATAGCCGGCGAGCCTGCCCCACTCGATCGCCTTGGCAAGTGGTTGCGAGACCTGTTCGCAGGCGATGTGAACGCCGGCGAGTTGAGCGACGGAGTCGTCGCCGTACTCGGCAAGCACGCGCCCGAAGAGGTCGCTTGCTCGAGCCCGGCCGGCATCCGCGAACGGGACGTCGAGCCTCGCTGCCGCTTCGCCCACGAGGAACTCGTCGAGCAGCAACCGGCGCAGGCTCTTGGCGCTGCGGCTGTACCGCGCGAACAGCGCGGCAGCGGTCACCTGCGGCAGGCCGGAGAGTGCGAAGACCGGTCCGTCGACGCTGGTGACGTACCGCGACAGCACCACTCGTTCGTCGTCCGTGAAGGGCTCGGCGAAATACGTGAACGGTGGGCCGGACGCCGGCTGGGCGACCTGGGTCATGGCACCTCATGTGCGACACCGGGTGGTGGCCCGGAGGGGTTCACACAGCATCGTACAATGCCGCCGGTGACCGATCTCGCCGTCCCACCACGCTTCCTCGAGGACGTGTACCAGGCCGCCAGCGAGTGCAACAAGTGCTCGCTCTGCCAGGCGGTGTGCCCCACGTACGTCACCAATCCCGTGGAATGGGAGACGGCGCGAGGACGGGTGGCGCTGATCCGCGACGCCATCGAGGGCCGCCTCGAGCTGCGCGACATCGCCGACGGTCCCCTGTCGACATGCCTCACCTGCGACAACTGTGTCGCCGCCTGCGCGCCGCGCGTGCCGACGGCTCTGATCGTCAGCCGCGCGCGGATGGAGCTGCACGAGCAGGACGGCCATCCCATCGGTCAGTCACTCGCCTTTCGCTTGATCCTTCCCCGCCGCGGTGCACTGCGCTTCCTGCACAGGGTGTCGCGCGCAGCGCAGGTGACCGGCGTGCACACGCTGGCCCGCCGCACCGGGCTGACCCGCTGGCTGGGCACGGCGGGAGCGCTCATGGAGCACGTCGGACCCCTGCCGCGACAGACGGCACACCAGCGCGCGCGTCACCTGCCGGCGGCAACAGAGCCCGTCCGCGGACGGGTGGGCTTCCTGGTGTGTTGCTACCAGAACCTCGCCGCGCCGCAGGCGACCGAGGCAACCATGCGGGTGCTCCTCGCCAACGGCTTCGAGGTGGTCGTGCCGCAGCTGGCCTGCAGTGGCCTGCCCGCCAAGTCCCTCGGTGACCGCGAGGCGATGACGGACATGGCCGCCGCCAACGTCGACGTGCTTCGCGAACTCGAGGTCGACGTGCTCGTCGGCGACGTGGCCTCGTGCACGGCGCATTACAAGCAGTACGACACCATCCTCGCGGGCGACCCGCAGCACGTCGTCGACGCGCAGCACGTCGCGCAGCGCACCCTGCTCGCCACCGAGCTCCTCGACGACGCCGGCAACCGCGCCGAGCTGGGCCCGCTGCGCTGGCGCGTAGCCATCGACGAGCCCTGCTCCCTGCCGATCGACGGGCCGGCACGCTCGGCGGCGCGGCGCCTCCTTGCCGAGGTCCCCCGCCTCGAGATCGTCGCGCTCGAGGAGTCGGCGATGTGCTGCGGTGGTCCGGGGATGTACTTCCACGAGCAACCGGAGCGCAGCGAGGCGATCCTGGAGCGCAAGTTTCACCACGTGGTGGCCAGCGGCGCCGAGGTCCTGGTCACCGAGAACGTCTCCTGCCTGCTGCAGCTACGCAACGGCGCGTCCAAGTACGCGCCCAGGGTCCGCGTCATGCACGTGTTCGAGGTGCTCGACGAGGCGATCCAGACCGCGCGGCGGCGCAGCGCGATTCTCCCCGAATAGGCCTCAGCCGAACCGCGCGCGCAGCACCTTCTTGTCGAACTTGCCCACGCTGGTTCGCGGCACCTGCTCGATGATCTCGACGCGGTCAGGCAGCTGCCAGCGCGCCCAGCCATGGTCACTGAGATGTGCGTGCACGTCCTCGAGCGTCACCGTCTCGCCCGGGCAGGGCACGATCGCGGCCAGCGGGCGCTCCTGCCACTTGGGGTCGGGGACGGCGATCACCGCCGCCTCGAACACCTGGGGCATGGCCATGATCTGCGCCTCCATGTCCACGGACGAGATCCACTCGCCGCCGGACTTGATCAGGTCCTTGGTGCGGTCGGCGATGACGACGTAGCCGCTGGGCGCCGAGATCGCGACGTCGCCGGTGCGGAACCAGCCACCGTCGAACTTGTCGGGCTCAGCGTTCTTGAAATAGCTGTCCGCAACCCAGGGGCCGCGCACGTAGAGGTCACCCATGGTCTCGCCGTCGGCCGGGACCTCGTTGCCCGCCTCGTCACGCACCGAGAGATCCACCCCCGCGATGGGCAGTCCGGCCTGGGTGCGCGCGCGGGTGGTCACCTCTTCCGCGGGCAGGTCGCGATATGCGTGGCGCGGCCATGCGACGCTGGCCAGTGGTGAGGTCTCGGTCATGCCCCACACCTGGATGATCGGGATGTCGAACTCACTCAGGTAGCGTTCGATGAGCTGACGCGGCGGCTGGGCGCCGCCGCACATGCAGTGGCGTAGGGCAGGCGGTCGTTTGCCGAGCGCGGTGAGGGCGTCGATCAGTCCCAGCCACACCGTGGGAACTCCGGCCGCGACCGTCACGGCCTCGTCGACGAGCAGCTGCGCGATGGCGACAGGGTCCAGCGGGCCGGCCGCGAACACCTGCTTGGCACCGACGGCCACAGCCCCCTGTGGCATCCCCCACGCCATGGCATGGAACATGGGCACGATCGGCAGCGTGCAATCGGACGGCCCGATGCTCATACCGGCGCCCGACGTCGCCGCCAGCGCGTGCAGGAAGGTCGAACGGTGCGTGTACACCACGCCCTTGGGACGGCCGGTGGTGCCCGAGGTGTAGCAGAGACCGAGCGGCGCGGTCTCGGGGATGTCGCGTTCCGGGTACTCGGCGGGTTGCGCTGCCAGCAGCTGCTCATAGGCGTGCACACCGTCCAGCGCCGTCTCCGGCACAGCGTCGGCGAGCACCACGATCTGCTCGACGCCGCGCAGGCCGCCCAGGGCGGCCACCTCCTCGAGCAGGCGAAGCATGTCCGGGTCGGCGAGGATGCACCGGTCTTCGGCGTCCTGGATGATGTACGCGAGTTCAGCGGGCGCGAGCCGCACGTTGAGGGTGTGCAGCAGGCGCCCTGTGCAGGGGATGCCGAAGTAGCACTCCAGGTGACGATGGTGATTCCACGCCAGCGTCGCCACCGCCGCACCCTGCTCGAGCTCGAGCGCATCGAGCGCGTGCATGAGCTGCTGGGACCGCCGCCCGAAATCGTCGTAGGTGTAGCGGTGGAC
>CATPCA010000282.1 GCA_955652545.1 Candidatus Dormiibacterota bacterium | reverse complement strand
CCGGCCTATCTTGTCGATCCAGCGGAAGCCAAAGTAGGTGGCGGCGACGTTGACCACCCCCAGGATGATCGTCACCTCGACTCCGGCGACGGCGGCGTCGACAGCGCTGGTTCCCGCGCCCTGGAAAAAGCTGCCCAGCAGGAGAGGCCCGTAGTAGAAGGGGATGTTGATCCCGGTTATCTGCTGGAAGAAGAAGAAGATACAGACCACGATCAGCGCTCGCCTGACACCCGGGGTCCACAGGGTTTTCCCTGTGTGTTCGCGCTCGCGCTCGTCAGCGGCGCGGCTCTCGGCCTCCGCCTTCACCTGCTCCTCGGTGACGTCGATTCCCAGCACCTCGAGTGCCTTTTTGGTATCGGCGTAGCGCCCTTTCACCATCAACCATCTCGGGGACTCCGGCATCCGCGCGCGCAACCCGACCGCGACGAACGCAGGGATTGCCCCAAGTCCGAGTATCAGCCTCCAGCCCAGATTGCCGACTTTGTCAGGCAGCGCCTTGAGGATGACCAGGGCAATGATGTAGGAGGCGAGGATCCCGACGGTGATCATCCACTGCTGGAGCATGGCGAGCGCGCCCCGCCTCTTCTTGGGGGCGAACTCGGCGATGTAGGCGGTGGCGATTGCCGAGTCCGCTCCGACGGCCAGCCCGATGAGCGTACGGGCAGCGAGAAGCATGGGAGCATTCACGGCCAGCCCCGACAGCACCGCTCCGACCGCGAAGATGGCCGCGTCCACGATCAGCAAAGACTTACGTCCGAAGCGGTCCGTCAACCATCCGGCCCCGAGCGCTCCCACCGCCGCCCCGAGGGAAGCTCCGCCCACGAGGTAGCCCATGGCGAATCCGGTCAGGTCGTAGGGGATGAAGGCGAGGGCCGAGCCGATGTCGGCAGTGTCGTACCCGAACAGGAATCCCCCGATGGTCGCGAGCAGGGCCAGGTACCAGTAGAAGGAAGTCGGAGCCTTGGTGTCCAGGTCGGCGAAAATGCCTTGCTCCGATGGCTGCTGGCCGTTGGTCACAGACATCCTTCGCCTCCTGCCCTCTGGCTTCCTTGCGAATCGCAGGCGAGGAAGTAGGCGCGTTCATGGCCAGCATTGTCAAGAAGTAGTCTGCCGACGTTGTCATCGAACGTATGCCTTGACGACACGAGCGGGTCCCGCCCCGGCGAGGCGCATGGTGTACGCCCCCACCGCCGCGGGCACGACGATGGTCTCTGCGTAGGCCACAGCCACGCTGGTCCCGTCGCCGGTGTCGATGATCACACCGTCGCCGGCGACCACATTGAGCACATGGAACCGGCCGGCGGTGTCCTCGCCCACCGCCGCGCCGACATCGAGCGCGACGCGTCGGACGTCGAAGAACATTTCGGGCAGCTCCCCGAGCACCTCCTCGCGCCAACCCGGTCCCGACCTGGCGGTTCGTGGGACCGGGACCAGGTCCGCGCTGACCCGGCTGCCCTGCCGGCGGCGGTCGAGGTTGCGAAACGCATGGGCGACGTGCACCGGACGCCGGCGTTCGGCGGCGTCGCGGCGCAGCCAGTCGTAGAACCTCAGCGAGTACAGGTACGGCGTCGCGCTGACCTCCAGCACGACGTTGCCGTTGCCGCTACCGTGCGGCGTCCCGGCGGGGATGAGGAAGAGCTGATGCGGCGTCGCAGGGAAGGTCTGCACGTGGCGGCTGATATCGAATCGCTCGCCCGTCTGTTGGGCGGCCTCAATGCGGCGGCGGAACTCGTCGACGTCGAGATCGCCGCGGAGACCGAGGTGGATCACCGAGTCGATCCCGCCGACCATCACGTAGTAACTCTCGTGCTGCGGGTACGACCATCCGAAGACCTCGCTCATGTACGCCGGCATCGGATGGCAGTGCACCGACAGCCCCCCACCTGCGACCGTGTCGAGGTAGTCGAACCGGATCGGGAACGAGGTCCCGAAGGCTTCGTGCACCGCGCCGCCGAGCAACGCTTGTGGATGCCGGTCGACGAGCAGTTGGAACGGGACCTCGACCTGGTGAGCCTCGTCGTCCCCGACAAGCACGCCGGACTCCGGCGCGACGAGTTCGTACCCAAGCGCCGTGTTTGGAGCCTCCGGGTTCATCCCCAGCTCGCGCTGAGCCCAATGCCCGCCCCAGGACGTCGTGTTGAACGTGGGACGGGTCCGAAACGGACGGTGCACGAGTGCCGACAGTGTTCGGGCCATGGTGTGCGCGGACAGCGAGGTCGGACGGACCGGGTCCTGCAGATCCCACCAGCGGTCGACACGATCGGCGATGTCGGCCCGATGTCGTTCCAGGATCGGCCAGTCGATGTAGAACAATCGGCGGGTGGTCGGAGGATCGGCGGCATCGGTCTGTCCGAGGTGCAGGCCGGTACCCGCGACCACGGCGGCCTCCGCGTAGCGCTTCGGTTGCTCCAAGTACCAGAGCACATCCGGTTCGGACAGTGCCGATCCCGGTCCGAACAAAAGGAGCAGCTCGACGTCATCGGCGGACGGGAGGTCCGGGAGGGCCTCGAAGAGAATGTCAATTGTGGCCGTGGCGAGACGAGCAAAATCCGGATCGCCCGCAAGCTCCGCGGCGTCGGTCCGCTCCAGGATCTTCGGCCACGGCGCATAGCACCGCCGCGCGTCCACGGACATCGTGATACGGCCACTTGCGCGCGAGGCCTCCTTAAGGTCCTCGACGATCCTCGTCCAGTCCAGCGTGGGCGGTCCGTCGACAGCCAGCACCGTGCGGGTGCGCGGCAACTCGTCGAGCCCGGTGGCCCAGCCGATGCCAACCCGCCCGCCCACCGCCGGGTAGCGCGGGTTGGGGTCGTATCGGCTCGCGCCGTCGACGCTCACGCCACCCCCATGGGATCGACGGCACCACCATGTCGACCTGACCCCGCCCTCAGGTCCTCGGGTACCACGATCAGCCGCTCAGGTCGACGACGACCTTGACGTCATCGTTCTTCTTGTGGAGCCCGTCGGCGAAGCCGCTCATCGAGACCCGTCGGGTGATGAGGCGCTCCAACCAGCTGTGGTCGACCTTGGCGAGGGCGTCGGCGGCCTGCTCGTAATGGCGGCGGCCGGCGTTGACCGAGCCGAACAGCACCGTGTTCTCCAGCACCATCGCCTTGTTCATCTGGTCCAGTCCGACAGTGATGGAGTTGGTGCCGGAGGAGATTCCCATGAGGCAGATGACCGCGTCGGGGGCGACCTTGTTGGCCAGCTCGAAGACCAGCGCTCCGTTGCCGGTGCATTCCATCACCACGTCGGGGGTGATGCCGATGTGTTCGACCTCCCCGGTGTGGAACGTGGCGCCGAGGTCGGCGACCAGCTGTGTCTTGGGTCCCCCAGTGGTGCTGTCGAGCACGTGCACCTCCAGGCCTCGCTGCACGCCCAGCAGCGCAGCGAACAGGCCAATCGGGCCGGCGCCGGTGACCAGGGCCACCTTGGGCCGCCAGCTGGCGCGGGTGAAGATCCGTTCAGTCTGTTCCCAGGCCTTGGCGAGAATTGAGGCGGGTTCGATCAGCACACCACAGTCACCAAGGCTGGCGTCGACGCTGATGGCGTACTCCGGTTCGATCCGCCAGAGCTGGGACCCGTACCCGTCGAGCTCCTTGATGCCACGCTCGGTGTACTGGCCGTTGCGACAGAAGTCCCACTCACCGAGTGCGCACGGCTCGCACGGCAGCGGGTCGGGTCGGCGAACGATCCCGACGACGAGGTCTCCAGCCGTGAATCCGCTGTCGTCCGGGGCCTCGACGACGGTGCCGAGCGACTCGTGGCCGATCACCAGCCGGTCGCGCCCCGGGGGTGGCCAGCCATAGCCGTCCTCAACGATGTCGACGTCGGTTCCGCAGATGCCCAGGAGCCGCCCTTGCACGAGCAGCGTCGCAGGGTCGGGCTGCGGCTCAGGAAGGTCGCTCACCTGCACCTGGTCGGGCTTCCCGGGCACGACGGTGATCGCTTTCATGGTCGTCTCCTCAATGCTGTGTCGTTGGCGGTGTTGTTCGCTGGCGATCAGTCCGCAGTTTGAAGGCGTCAGCCCGCACCCCCAAAGTCATCCTCGATGCGTCCGATGCCGCCACCAACATGCTCCAGAGGAGCGGGGTTGACAAGACTCCCTGTGAGCGTGGACGCGGCCGGGGCAATCGCTCAGTCAGTCAACGCTCCTCTAGCCCAGGAGCGGCGCGGCGCCGCGCTCTCTGGACGACCCCCTCCAACTCGGCCTCGATCACCCCGTAGCACTCGCACGCCATCGCTTCGAGGCCGGTGTGATCGACGATGGTGACGTGTCCGCGGTGGTAACTGATGAGACCCGCCGCTTGAAGGATCCCAGCGGACAGGGTCACCGTGGCCCGGCGCGCACCGAGCATGCGGCCAAGGAACTCGTGGGTGATGGGGAACGCGTCGGTCCCGACGCGGTCACGGCTCATCAGCAGCCATCGGCTGAGGCGCTCTTCATTGGAGTGGAGCCGGTTGCACGCCGCTGCCTGGGAGATCTGGCCGAATAGCGCCTGGAGGTGGTCGTTCACCAGCGTGCGCAAAGGGCTGTCGCGCTCGACCTCGTTCAGGAAGGTCGACGCGTCCATGCGCTCGGCCCATCCCGCTACCGAGCAGATGGCACGCACCGCGAGCGACCCACCGAGCACCATCGGCACCCCGACGATGCCCGTGTTACCCACCGTTGCCACTTCGACGACATCGCCGTCTTGGAGTGGACTGACCAGGGAGACCACGCAGTTGCGCGGAAAGTCAACCGAGACCGTGGTCCTGCCTGGCTCGAACAGCACCGTATTGATCTCGAGGAAGACCGGCCTGACCAAGCGCATCAAGCGCTGCGTCTCCGACGCCGGGAGGGCGTCGAGAAGTTGGTTCGTTTCCCCGGCGACGCCGCTGTCGCGGTCCATCCTTGGGTTTCGCTACTGCTGAGACTCGATGTCGTCGGCGTCCTCGATGCGGTTCTCGTCGTCTGTCGACGCGTCGGGTCGTCGGCCCTCCAACTCAACGCGATGTTCGCCGCGAGCCACGCGATCAGCGTCGTCGAGCGATTCGCTCCGGTAGGGTCCGGGGTCCAGATCGGCTTCGCTGCTCCGCGGATACCCTTCGCTGTAGAGGTCAGGCTTGGATGTGGCAGCGACCATGGCAGCGCCTCTGATTAGCGTGCCTAACGGTCGGCCTCAATTGGGTGGCAGCGCCTGCACCGCTTTCCACGGTATCACGCTCGTCCTGGCCTCCGCGGATTCCTGAGGACCTTTGGGAGACCGCTTATCATGCGGGCGTTGGCAACGCCCAGAGGAGTGAACACCCGTGGACATCGAGAAGCGCGCCGCGATCCTCGCGGTTGTCGAGGAGGCGCTGGAAGGACGGCGTCTGCTCAGCCATCCGTTCTACCAGCGCTGGTCACACGGCGAGCTGCTCCGTGAAGAGTTGGGAGCGTATGCGGCCCAATACCGCTTCATCGAGGCAGGGCTGCCGCGCTGGCTGGGATCGATCCAGAGCCACGCAACCAGCCCGGTGGTGCGCGACCTGGTGCAGCGCAACCTCGACGACGAGGTGGGCGGCGCTGTGACTCACCTCGAGCTCTTCGATCGCTTTGCCGCGGCAGTGGGTGCGACGGCGCCGGCGACCACGGAGATCGGCCCCGCCACCGGATCGCTGCTGAACACCCATGACGAGCTGGTCGCGTCGTCTCCAGCCGAGGGCTTGACAGCCGTGCTCGCCTACGAGTTGCAGTCGCCCGAGGTCAGCGCATCCAAGGCAGCGGGACTGCGTTCGCAGTACGGTGTCGACGGCGCATCGGTGGCATTCTGGGATGTGCACGCGTTGGTGGAGGGTGACCACGCGAGCTGGACTTTGGACGCGGTGGTCACTGCCGGCGGCGAGCCAGCGATGGTGGGGCCGGCGGCTCGGCGCGCCGCCGATTCTTGGTGGGCATTCCTGGACGAGCGGGAGGCTGCCGGACCGTCAGCCTAGTCACTGCAGGTCCAGCGGCTCGCCGGCTCGCCACGCGGTGGTGAGAAGACCTTGCCTGGTGGCAACGCGCTGACGCGACCGTTGGCCATCATGCTGGCGGGATTCGCAGCCGTCGCCCTGCTGGCGCCCGGCTCGATCCCCGGGCTGTGATGCGTAACGCCCCGCTCAGGTGACCGGCGGCTCCAGCTAGTCCGGCGGGATGTTCTGATTCATCCGAAAGACGTTGCTTGGGTCGTATTTGCGCTTCAGCTCCTTGAGCCGCTCGTACTTGCCGGCACCGTACGCCTGGCGGATTCGGTCCTCACCCTCCTCCATCAGGAAGTTCACATAGACGCCCGTGTGGTACGGCGAGAGCTCCGACCAGAGGCTCCGCGACCACTCGCGCTCCTCCTCGAAGCCGGCAGCAGTCTCCGTGGTCGCGTTGATGTTGATGGTGTGGCCCGCGCCGCGCCCACTGAACGCCGTCTCGTCCTCGCCGACACGCGCGATCGCTCCGCCGAGTTGGAAGATCGGGAAGGCTGTGAGTGGCGACCGCATTCGCATGGCGCTGTCCGCAACGATGTCGATGACCTCGTCACTGAGCTCGGCCACGTCGCACGAGCGGAAGTAGTACCACTGGCCGCTCGGGAACGATGGATCGAACATCGCCTGGTGGTCGACGAACGGCTTCGGTGCACAGAGGTCGAGCAACGGCGCTCCGAACTCCTTCAGCGGGCGCACGGCACGCTCTCCCTCCTCCACCGGGCCCGCGTAACAGCAGACCACCGTCACGACCGGCGTGCCATGCAGTTCCTCGGGGATCGCGCCGAGAGCCGGCACCCTGCGATGAACCACGATTGTCGTCATCTCATCGGGCTGGTCGGTGATCCAATCGCGGTAGAAGCGCAGAACCTTTGGTGACTCCCGCATCGGCCAGAAGATCGGACCGGCAAGCACGGTTGGACCGACGGGGTTCAACCGGAACTCAAACTCAGTGACGATGCCGAAGTTGCTGCCCGCGCCGCGGACTCCCCAGAAGAGGTCTGCGTTGACCTCGGCGCTCGCTGTCACGAAGTCGCCGTCGGCGGTAACGAGGTCCACGGAGAGCAGCTGGTCGATGGTGAGACCGTACTTGCGCATCAACCAGCCGATTCCGCCGCCGAGCGTCAGCCCAGCCAGGCCCGTGTGCGTCACTATGCCGGCAGGAACGGCCAGACCGAACGTCTGAGTCTCCCGGTCGAGCTCACCGAGGAGCACGCCAGCCTGCGCGCGGGCGGTCCGCGTGACAGGATCGACGCGGATGCCCCTCATCTGCGAGAGGTCGATGACAAGGCCGCCATCGCAGGACGACAGGCCCGGGAAGCTGTGTCCACCGCCGCGGACGGCCACGGTCATGCCCGTCCGCCTGGCGAGCTTCACAGCCTCCATGACGTCGGCGACACCTGCACACCGCGCGATCAAGGCCGGGAACCGGTCGATGGAGCCGTTCCACAAGCGGCGGGCCGCATCGTAATCAGCGTCGCCCGGGCGCACGACTCGTCCGCGGAAGAGCCGTTCAAGGTTCGCGACTGCGTGCTGGTCGGGCTGAGCGTCCTCGGCCACGATGCTCATCGCGGTCCCCCTGAGGACCGGCCTAGCCGGTCAAGGCGTTCATCCTAGCCCGAGGGCTGCGCCCCTGCCTAGTCGCACGCCTCGCGCTGCACGCAGGGTATCGGTCGCAATCGCGAACTCAGGTGACCCTGATGATCTCGCGCTGATCACCAACCTGGCTCATCCCCGGGGCCGGGCCGCGGTGGGCGGCCGATGCCATCGGGGACGCCGACATCGTTGTGCTCGCGCATGAGTCGCTCATGACAAACGTCGAGCAGTATGGAAGGCGGCTCATTCCTCGCGTGCGCGAGCTGCTCGCGTGAGCCTTCTTCGCGCCAGCCGGGGGGTTGCTCCACGTCCGATTTTCCGCGATGGTGACTCGAATGCCCGCGAGTTACTCCAATAGGTCCACGTGCAATCGCCTCGATTTTCGCGCACAGTGGCGGTCCAGAACCTGGCTGCCTCAGGTCTTCTCGGTGAAGAAAGAGAGGAGGACCGGAGCGAGCACGTTGCTGTCGACATCGTGCTGCTGGCCCTCCAGCGTCAGTCGCCGGGCGTGGGGGATGGCCGCCGCGAGGGCCTCGGCGCTGGCGCGCATGAAGGGCATGAACTCGAGGCTCAGCGCACCGTCCATGATCAATGTGTCGGCCGTCACCCGCGCCGCGCGTTCGGTCGGCACCATGCGGCCATCCCCAAGGGCGGCAGCGTCATAGGCGAGTGTGGGCGCCACCGCCTCGAAGGTCGGCCACACAGGCGCCCCTCGCATCCGCTCAACACCCTCCGCACCGGCACCGACGAGCTTCATGAACGCCACCACCGCGTCGCCGCGGCGTCCGGCCGCCAGGCTCTCGGCGAGGGTGGAGCGGTACCGGCGCCACGCAGCCACACCCTGCTCGGTCGAGTCGTACGGGATCTCATACACCGCCAGCCTGTCGGCCCTGCGGCCGAGACTTGTGGCGGCCTCGAGGGCCGGCGCGCCGCCGGACGAGATGCCATACAGCGCTGCCCTGCCACCGGCAGCCTCGATCAGCGCATCGATGTCCTCGATCTCGCGTTCCAGGCCGTACGGCTGGGTGTCACCGCTGTCCCCGCGGCCGCGACGGTCGTAGCAATACCCCCTACACGCGGTGGCGATGAGGGCTGCCAGCTGAGGCGACCCTCCGAAGGCGCGAAACCCGAGGGCTCCGTCGACGAGGATCACGGCAGGGCCATCGCCCACCACGTCGTAGGCGATCGTGGTGCCGTCTCCGCTGGTCACTGTCGGCATGGCGGTCTCCCGCTTCGAACCAGCACGATCAACTGTTGCGCGAGGCTTTCGCGCCACCCTTCGTCGCGATCGCCTTCACGCGCTGCTCGATGAGTCGCCGGATCGCTGCCGTGGGCAGCGGCTGATCCAGTGGGAACTGAAGTGTTGCTTTGGCGGCCATGTGCTGCTCGAGCCGCACGGCGACTGGTTCCTCCTCGGTGAAGGCATTCAGTCCGATGTGACGGGGGTGCGCGTGGAAGTACGTAAGTCTTTAGCGTTGGAGGTGGTTGTACGGCATGGCGTAGCTGATCGG
>CATPCA010000281.1 GCA_955652545.1 Candidatus Dormiibacterota bacterium | reverse complement strand
TGGCGGCGATGGCGGTGCTCCCCGAGGACGGTTCGCGACGGCGGGGCAACGTCCTCGTCGACAAGTACCTGTTCGGCACCGAGGTCGACGTCGACGCCATCTGCGACGGCGAGACCGTGGTCATCCCCGGACTGCTGGAGCACATCGAGCGCGCCGGCGTGCACAGTGGCGATTCGATGGCGGCGTACCCGGCGCCGCGGCTGGACCCGGGTGTGCGCGACCAGATCGTGGCCGACACGATCCGCATCGCCGTCGCCCTGCGCGTCCGCGGCCTGTGCAACATCCAGTTCGTGGTGTACCGCGGCAGGGCTCACGTCATCGAGGTCAACCCACGTGCGTCGCGCACGGTTCCCTTCCTCACCAAGGTCAGTGGGGTGCCGATGGTGGAGCTCGCAGTCCGCGTGATGGGAGGTGAGACGCTCGCATCGCTGGGCTGGAGCACCGGCCTGGTGCCCCCGCGGCCGTTGGTCGCGGTCAAGGCTCCCGTGTTCTCGACGATGAAGCTCACCGACGTCGACACCGTGCTCGGCCCGGAGATGAAGTCGACCGGTGAGGTGATGGGCATCGACGTCGACCTCGGCGCGGCCCTGGAGAAGGCGTTCCTCGCAGCGCTCGGTTCGGTGCCCGCGTCTGGGGGTTCGCTGTGCAGCATCGCCGACCAGGACAAGGCTGAGGCCCTTCCCATCCTGGCGCAGCTGAGTGCGCTCGGGTTCACCCTCTTCGCGACTGCCGGCACCATGGCGGCGCTCGCGCAAGCGGGGATCAGTGCCGTCGCGGTTGGCAAGCTCGGCCAGTCGCGGCCGAACGTCATCGATGTCATCGAGGATGGTCGCGTCCAGCTGGTCATCAACACCGTGTCGCACCTGGTCACGGACGAGATGGACTACGACGAGGTGGGTGCGGCGTCGGTGGCCGCCGCCGGCAGGACCGTCAAGGACGGGTATCGAATCCGGCTCGCCGCGGAGCAGCGGCACATTCCCTGCTGCACCTCGCTCGACACCGCTGCCGCGCTCGTCGACGCGATGAGCCGCCAGCAGGCCGGCCAGCAGTTCGCGATCGGGCCTGTGCGCGCCTACCGTGAGGGCGCGGTCGGTGCGATGTCGTGAGCGCGTCGCTGCGCGACGTTCGCGATGAGCGCGGCGCAGTCGTCGCGGTGGAGACACTCGGCGGCGGCATGGTCGAGATCAGCGCACGACTGCCCCACCTCGCTGCCACGGCGCAGCCGGGTCAGTTCGCGCAGCTGCGCTGCGGCGACTCGATCACAACGCTGCTGCGACGTCCGTTCAGCGTTGCCTGGACCGACGGTGACATCGCGGCGTTCGTGCTTGCACCTGTCGGCGTCGGCACACGCATCCTCGCATCGCTTCGAGCCGGCGACGCGCTGGTGGCGCTCGGACCTCTCGGCCACGGTTTCACGGTCGACACCGGGGCAACGCACGCCCTGTGCGTCAGCGGTGGGCTTGGCTGTGCGCCGTTCCCGCTGCTGATCCGGGCCCTGCGCCAGGGAGGCGCGCGTGAGGTGACCGTGGTCAGCGGCGCCGCGACCGCGGAGTTGCTCTACCCACCCGAGCGCTTCGTCCGCGGCGACGCCGCTGTGCGGATGATCGAGCTGACCGTCGACGGCAGCCGCGGAATCCGCGGGCTGGTGACGGCCGCTGTTGCCGGCGCCTGCGAGGCGGACACGGCTCTGTATGCGTGTGGTCCCAACCCGATGCTCGCGGCGCTGGCGCGGACCATCGACCAGGAGCGGATGGCGCCGCTGCTCGCCGAGGTGTCACTCGAGGCTCCGATGGGCTGCGGATACGGCACCTGCCTCGGTTGCGCCCTTCCCGCACGCGGCGCGGACGGCGCGCCCGACTGGGCGCTGTGCTGCCGCCAGGGGCCCGTGATGACCATCGACGCGGTGGACTGGGACGAGCTCATGCAACTGCCGCCGGCCCACGTCGCGTGAGTCCGGACATGCACGTCGACCTCGGCCGTGGCCTGCGGCTCGCCAACCCAGTTGGGCTTGCCAGCGGCACCGCCGGGTTCGGGTTCGAGCTCGTCGAGCTGATCGACCTCGACCGCATCGGTGCCCTCTACACGAAGGGGACGACACGCGTTGCTCGCAGCGGCAACGCGCCCCCGCGGGTGGCGGAGACGGCGGGCGGGATGCTCAACAGCATCGGTCTGCAGAACCCCGGCGTGGACCATGTGGCACGTGAGTACGCGCCGCGGTTCAGTCAGTGGCGCTGCGCAGTCATCGTCAACGTGGCAGGCGCGGGCGTCGACGACTACGTTGACTGCGTGCGCATCCTCGACCGGGTCGAGGGCGTCGCCGGGTACGAGCTGAACATCTCCTGCCCCAACATCGCGCATGGACTCGACCTCGGCCGCGATCCCCAGGGCGCTGCACGCGTGACGGCGGCGGTGCGGGCCGTGACCGAGCGCTGCGTGGTGGTGAAGCTGAGCCCCAACGTCACCGACATCGGCGCCGTGGCAGCCGCGGTGGAATCAGCCGGCGCCGACGCCGTGTCGGCGGTCAACACGTTCATCGGCATGAAGATCCACCGCCACGCCCGCCGCCCCGTGCTGCCGGGCGCCGGCACAGGGGGTCTGAGCGGGCCGGCCATCAAACCGCTGGCGCTGGCAGCGGTGGCCGCGGTGCGCGGCGCTGTGCGCATTCCCGTGATCGGCGTCGGCGGTATCAGCGACGCCGGCGACGCCGTGGACTTTCTCATCGCCGGCGCCGATGCTGTGCAGGTGGGCACAGCCACATTCGCCGACCCCGCTACGGCGACCCGCGTCGTCGACGGCCTGAGCGACTACCTGGCCGAGGCCGGCATGTCGCGACCCGCCGACCTGCGCTGGCGCTCCGAGGTGGAGGCGACAC
>CATPCA010000280.1 GCA_955652545.1 Candidatus Dormiibacterota bacterium | reverse complement strand
CTCTCCCGATACCGCGGCCCGCTCCGGTGACCACGGCCACGGCGGCGGTCCCCGGAGCCTCTCCGCGCTGGTCTCTTCTCACATCGACGCGGGAGCGTACCTCCGCCGCTCCGGCCTGAGGGCTCGCACCAAGCCCTCAGTGGAGTGCGATGGCGGCAACCATCTGCGTGGCTGGCAGGCGGGGCACGCCGAGCAGGTCCTCGATGGTGGCGAGAAGAGCCGGGTGGGAATAAGGACCGGCCGGACTGGTGGGGCGTTTCGAGCCGAGAACCAGGGTGAGCACGTGGTTTGCGTCCCCGCCTTCGTTCTCGTCCCAGGTGATGAACAGCACGCCATTGGTCATCGCCGGCGATGCCAGCAGCCCCGGCACGGTGCGTTGCAACCAGGAGTCGCCGACGTTGGACGAACAGTCGTGCATGTCGTTGCAGAGGTCGGGCGTGATCCACAGGAAGCGGGGTGGCGTGGCGCTGCCGAGGTCTGTAGACAGCTGCGAGAACGGGACCACCGACCTGGGGCATCGACCTCCGTAGTAGGCGAAGGGGTCGTGCTTGACCGCGTACCGCCCGGCGCTCTGACGGCAATCCGTGCCCATCCCCTCCATGTACGCGCGCCACGGCAGCCCTGCCGTGGACAGCTGGTCGCCGATGTCCTGCTCGGGCAGCACGTGGTAGCCGTCGTCGGCGATTCCCCAGGTGGAACCGGAGGTCAGCGCCAGGTAGTTGGGCAGACTGGGGTGCCCGCTGGCGTGATAGTCGGTGAGCACGGCGGTGGTGGTGGCCACGCTGTGGATGTAGGGGAGGCCGACCACGCTCTCGTAGGCGCGGTTCTCCATGACGACGACGGCGACACGAACCGGTTGGGATGTCGGAGACGCCGGCGTCGTGGGCGCCGTCGTTGTCGGGGGGACGGCGACGGCGGTCGAAGGCATGGGAACGGGTGCCTGGCCGCATGCCGAGCCGGCCACGAGGAGCAGGGTGAGGGCGGCGAAGCGACGTGGTCTGCGCAGGCGGCCGGCGACCGCGTCCATCGGCGCCGAGGGTAGCACCGTGCCGGTCCGGCGCCATCGACGGTACGTTGGAGGACCGACAGTCCCGTGGGGACCGGCTCATTCTCGCGCCTTCAGGTGGGGCGACTTCTCGTCGCGGCGCTGTCCTACGCCACTCCGAGATTGGAGGAAATCTGGGACGGAGTTGGTGACCGTAATGCAGAGGTTGACAGCGGTGGATCAGGCGGCACAGTTGTTGAGCGGCCGCCTCCACGTTGAGCGGCGAGAGCTCGACAGCCGGGCGCAACGCGACGCGCTCGCGCTGCACTACGGGATCCAGGCCGCCGATCTCGCCGGGCTGGCGCCCGCCGTGGTCGAGCTGATGACGTTGCGCGTCCGGGCCGAGCGAGTGGACGAGCGCGAACAGATCGCCGAGGAGTTGCGGGACGCCCTCATCCCCTGGCTCTCCCGCATCGGCTTGGAAGTCCAGGGCGCAGCGATTCTTGTTGCCGACAAGCCGATTGCCGATCGCCTGGGAATGTGTGCTGCCGAACTCGATGACTGCACGCGCTACATCCGTCAACTCATCTTCGCCCGCGCAGGGCCGGCGGCCGAGGCTGCGGAGGTTGTGAAGGTGCTCCGCGCCTGAGCGATTGAGCGCGCTCCCGGTACGCCGGGGAGGGCCGTTCGTCCCATGGTTGTGCACAGGGTGTGGACAACTGCCTCGGCGTGCAGCGATGGCGACCCCGTTCGCCCGGAAAGAATGCCGGCGTGGTCAGGCAAGTGGGTCAGCCCGGCGTCAGCGGGTCAAGTAGAATCCGCCGGCCGGCGATGCCCAGGTGGTGGAATTGGTAGACACGCCAGCTTGAGGGGCTGGTGACCGCAAGGTTGTAAGGGTTCGAGTCCCTTCCTGGGCACCACGACCCCAACCCAGCAGCGGGCCCGCAGCGGCTCGTCCCGGGCACCTCGGCAACCACCTGGGCCGTAAGTCCTTCTCGGTGAGCCTTGTGCAGACCACCAGAGACTACTTACTATGCGTGAAACGTTATCTGGCGTTATGCACTGGGGTGGAGGCCATGGCAGTTGCGATCCGCCAGCTCCAAGCTGGGTTCGCGCCCCCGGAGGGGCATGTCGCGGTGTGGGTGCCCGACCCGCTGCAGCGGCAGCTGCCCGCTCTGGCGTCAGCGCTGCGCGCCACCGCGCCGCCGACCGGAACGCGCATCAGCGCCATGGCGTCGTATCACCTCGGCTGGACGGACGCCGAAGGTCGGCCCCGCGCGGCCAACGGCGGCAAATTCCTGCGAGGGTGCCTGGCGCTGTGGGCCGCCGAGCGCTGCGGGCGTGCCGACGACGCCCTGGCGGTCGCAGCCGCCGTCGAGTGGATCCACAACTTCACGCTGGTCCATGACGACATCCAGGACGGCGATCGCGAACGCCGGCACCGCCCCACTGTGTGGGCGGTGTGGGGGGCCGCGCAGGGGATCAATGCCGGTGATGGCATGCACGCCGTCGCCTACCGGGCGCTCCTCTCCGGTCGTGACCGCCCCCAGGCCCGTCTTCGTGCCGCCGCGGCGATCAACACCGCCATCCTCGAGGTCATCGAAGGCCAGTGCCTCGACCTGGCGCTCGAAGGCCAGATCGACACCTCCGCGTCGACGTACCTCCGCCTGGCGCGGTCCAAAACCGGTGCCCTGATCGGGGCCGCGTTGGAGGCGGGCGCACTGATGAGCGGTGCGGACGCGCGCCAGGCGACACAGCTCCGCCGCGCCGGTATCGAGCTCGGTGTGGCCTTCCAGATCCGTGACGACTGGCTGGGCACCTGGGGCGACAGCCAGCTGACCGGTAAGGGGTGCGGTGGCGACCTGACGCGTCGCAAGCTGACCTACCCGGTGGTCATCGGCCAGTCGCGCCTGCGCGGCGCGGCGCGGCGCGAGTTCCGGCGTCTGTACACCCGCTCGAGCGGTGACGAGGACCGCATCCTCGCGCTCCTCGACGAGGCGGGGGCGTCGGAGGCGGTCCTCCTCGAGCTGAGGAACAGGAGCCGTTCAGCGCTGAACCTGGCGCAGGCGTGCGGGCTCGCCGACGATGCCGTCGACGACTTCCGCGAGATCGTCGGCTTCATCACCGAGCGGGCGGCGTGAGCATGGCCCAGACCAGCCCGACCCCCGACTCCAACGGCATGCTGACGTCGACGCGAAAGGCCGATCACCTGCGCATCAACCTCGAAGAGGACGTCGCCGCCAAAGGCGTGCGCACCGGATTCGAGTGCTACCGATTCATGCACTGCGCGCTCCCCGAGATCGACCTCGCCGAGGTCAGCACCGCCACCGAGGTTCTCGGCTGGCGCCTCGCGTCGCCGCTGTTCATCTCGTGTATGACCGGCGGCACGGAGACCGCGCATCGCATCAACTGCGTGCTGGCAGAAACCGCCGAAGAGCTGGGCATCGCGCTGGGCCTCGGGTCCGCGCGAGTCCTCCTCGAACGCCCCGATGCACTGCCGACCTTCGCCATCCGCGACCTCGCCCCCTCAGTGCCCATCTTCGCCAACCTCGGCGCGGTGCAGCTGAATCGCGGTGTCACAGCCAGCGACTGCCGCCGGCTCGTCGCCATGCTCGGCGCCGATGCCCTGGTGCTGCACCTCAACGCCTTGCAGGAAGCGCTGCAGCCCGAGGGAGACACCTGCTTCGGCGGCCTGCTCGATCGCATCGAGACGGTGGCCATGCAGCTCGATGTCCCCGTGGTCGTCAAGGAGGTGGGTTGGGGAATCGCCCCCGACCTCGTCGCCGCCCTGCTGGACGCCGGCGTCGCGGCGGTCGACGTGGCCGGGGCCGGGGGCACGTCGTGGAGCGAGGTGGAGCGGCATCGCCTCGGCGAGAGCCCGGCGGCGCGCACGGCCGCCGCGTTCGCCGGCTGGGGCATCCCCACTGCGGTGGCGCTGACCCAGGCCCGCGCCGCCGCCCCCAACGGGGTCATCTTCGCCAGCGGCGGCGTGCGCAGCGGGCTCGATGTGGCGATCGCCACCGCGCTCGGCGCGGACCTGGTGGGGGTCGCCGGGCCGTTCCTGCGGGCGGCCGCCGAAGGGGCAGATGCATGTGCGGAGCTCGGCCGCGAGTGGGTTGATGTGCTTCGCATCGCCATGTTCTGCACGGGGTCGGCTGACCTGGCGTCGCTCCGGGCCGGCGCGCGCCTGGTCCGCGACGATGGCGGCCCGGTGCCCGGGGGGACCGACGGCGTCACCCTGGTGACCAGCCTCATCGAGACGATCTCCGACCTGCGCGGCACCCAGGTGACACGCACCGCCGCACGGGGATGACGGTCCTTTCGCCGGCCCCGCCGCAGGCCGAGCTGGCCCACGCGGACGCGTTCTGCCGCCGCCTGGCGCGGCGCCACTACGAGAACTTCACGGTGGCATCGGCGGTGCTTCCCGCCGAGCTTCGGATCCACCTGGCGCGCATCTATGCGTACTGCCGCGTCACTGACGACCTCGGCGACGAGAGCCGTTCGGACGCGCGCCTGCACGCGTGGTGCACCGAGGTGGCCGCCGCGCTCACAGGCGAGAGTGTGCCGAGCCATCCCGTGCTGCTGGCGCTCCGCGAGACGGTGGCGGAGTGCTCCATCCCGCTGCAGCCTTTCCTCGACCTGGTCAGCGCCAACCTGCAGGACCAGCGCGTGACGGCTTACGCCAGCTGGGCCGAGCTCGAAGCGTACTGCCAGCTCTCGGCCGCTCCGGTGGGCCGCATGGTGCTTGCCGTGCTCGGCATCCGCGGCGACCGGGCGGAGCACCTGTCCGACTCGGTCTGCATCGGCCTGCAGCTCGCCAACTTCGCCCAGGACGTGGCGGTGGACGCCCGGCTCGGCCGGTGTTACCTGCCCGAGGACGAGATCGCCGCGCTGGGGATCCGCGGCGCGGTGCGTGCGCTCTGCGAGCGCGCCGAGACCCTGCTCGACGAGGGGCGCGAGCTGGAGGCGATGACAACCGGCCGGCTGCGCGCCCAGCTGGCCATGTACCGGCTCGGGGGCACGGCGATCCTCGACTCCATTCGGCGAGCCGCGTTCCGTACCGACGTCACACGCCCGCAGGTGAGCGGCACGGTGAAGGCGCGACTGGCGGCCGAAGCGATCGCGCTGCTCGCAAGCGACCACGAGGGCACGACGACAGTGGGCCGTGGCATCGTCGAAGCCGAACGGGTCTGTCAGCGGCTGGCGCGGCGCGACGCCGCCAACTTCTACTGGGGCTTCATCGCCCTGGCCCGGCCTCAGCGCACCGCCATCTACGCTCTCTACGACTTCGCCCGCCAGGTCGACGATGCGGTCGATTCGCCGGGTGTGGCCGATCCACGTCCGCGACTCGACGAGATGCGACGCCGCGTGCGTCGCGCGATCGCCGGCGAGCCCGATGACGAGGTGACCACGGTGCTGGCGCGGGCCGTCGCGGCGTACCGCATCCCGGTGTCCGAGCTGGACTCGCTCATCGACGGCGTCGAACGCGACCTCACCACGCTCCGCTATGCCAACTGGGATGACCTCGCCGACTACTGCCGGCTGGTGGCATCGACCGTCGGGCGGATGTGCGTGCGCATCTTCGGCTTCGACGACGACATCGCCTTGGCGCACGCCGACGACCTCGGGATGGCGATGCAGCTGACCAACATCCTCCGGGACGTGCGCGGCGATCTCGAGCTGGGACGCATCTACCTCCCCGCCGACGAGCTGGCCGCCTTCGGCATCGACGAAGCGCAGCTCGGCGCCACGGCCGTGCCT
>CATPCA010000279.1 GCA_955652545.1 Candidatus Dormiibacterota bacterium | reverse complement strand
TGGACTGCTACGGCGGATACATCGTCGAGGAGCCTCCCGAGGGGTTCCTGCTGGCGGTCAGGCCGTTGACACACCTCGCCGGCGAGCTCCGCTGCCCATTGCTCGGTCTGTTCGGGGCCAACGATTCGCACCCATCTCCCGAGCATGTGGCCGAACTTGACCGAGCGCTCACGATTGCCGGCAAGGAACATGAGTTCCACACGCTCGAGAACGCCGGGCATGGTTTCTTCGCAACCGACCGGCCGAGCTATGTCCCCGAGGCTGCCGAGCGGGGATGGGCCCTGATCGATTCGTTCTTCCGCCGTCATCTGGCAACGAGGTGATCCGATGTGCACGTACGTGACCGAGCATCTGAAGGTCGTCGGCAGCGGCAAGGGCGCCAACGGCTGGTTCAGCCTCACCGACGCCTCCGTCTACTTCGACCACCCGGTGCACGCCGCCGCTGAGCACACCCTGAACATCGACTTTCTCGCCCCGGAGGCTGGGCCGTCGGCACGGGTCGCGGTCGAGCTCAGCCCGCACACTGCGCGGCTGCTGGCCGCAGCCATCGTCACAGCGCTGGAGCACGGCGCGGGCGGTTAGCTGTAGCTCTTGCTGCAGACTCGCCGTCATGGCAGACCTTGTGCCGCTGCGCGCGATCCGTTTCGACCCCAAGGTGGTGCGCCTCGGCGGTGTGCTCGCCCCGCCGTACGACGTCATCAGCGCGGGACAGCAGGAGGCGCTCTACGGTCGCGACCTCCGCAACATCGTGCGGGTCGACTACGGGCAGGGGTTTGCCGACGACGTTCCCGGGGTCACGGACCGGTACACACGCGCACAGGATCACCTCGACGCCTGGCGACAACTCGGCGTTCTCATGCGCGACGAGTCGCCCTCGTTCTACGTCAGTGAGCACCGCTTCACCACGCCGAGCGGGAGCGCGCAGACACGCCGTGGCCTGTTTGCGCGGGTGCGCGCGCTGCCCTGGGAGCAGAGTGAGCTGCGTCCTCACGAGCGCACATTGCGCGGTCCGAAGGAGGACCGCCTCGCACTGATGCGGGCCACGCGCACCCAGACGAGCGCAGTCTTCGCGGTGTGGCGCGGGGCGCCCCGGCTGGCGGCGATCCTCGACGAGGTGACGTCCGGGCCGGCGACCGCCGGAGGCCGCACCGATGGCGAGTTCGGCTCGGAGAAGCACCTCCTCTGGGTGGTCGACGATCCTGCCCAGGTGGCTGTTGTATGTGAGGCCGCGGCCGGCGCCCAGCTGTACGTCGCCGATGGCCACCACCGCTATGAGACGGCGGCCGCGTACGCCGCCGAGCGGGCCGCGGCGGGCGACGGCGCCACGGCAGATTCCCAGTACGCCCTGGTCCACATCTGCGCTGCCAACGATCCCGGCATCAGCCTTCTGCCCACCCATCGCCTGCTAGAGCGGCGACCCGGTGCGGCGTACAGCCTTGACGACCTCTGGACGCGTCTCGACGACGGCTGGGATCTCGAGGCCACGCCGGACCTGGTGTCCGCCGTGGCCGAGGCGGTGGCCCTGCGGGAGAGCCGCCACGCGATCGCGGTGCGTTCTCATGAGGGCAGCGCCCTGCTCTCTCGGCCACGTCGCCCCACCGCATCGCCGCGACAGGCGCTGGACGTCGTCGTCCTGGAGGAGGAGGTGCTCGCGCCCGCGGGGGCTAACGCCGACGCGATTCGCGAGGGTGCGCTGCGCTACACCCGGTCCGTCGAGGAGGTTGACTCGGCGGTGATGTCGCGGCAGTCGCTGCTCGGTTTCTGTCTCAACCCGGCGACGACCGCAGAGATGATCGCGGTCGCCGACGCGGGCGAGGTCATGCCCCAGAAGGCGACGTACTTCTACCCCAAGGTCCCGACCGGGCTGGTGCTCTCACCGCTGTGAGCCGGGCGATGAGCCCAGCCCCCGGACGCGTACGATCTCCTCATGGCTCGCCGCATCGCTGTTTCCCTCGACGAGGATGTCGTCGATGCTCTCAACGCCCACACACGCGGGTCCCCACTCAGCCGCAGCGAGCTGGTCAACGTTGCATTGCGCCGCTTCCTGCGGGCCGAGAGGCGCGCCGCCCGGCTCCACGTCAACGGGGCCGAACAGGCGCGCCGCATCGCCAGCGGCGCGGTACCCTCACATCGGCTCGAGGGTCCCCTGCTCCGCTTTCCCCACGGCCCTTGGGAGAATTGACGGCCGTTTGGAGACTGTCCCCTTCGGGTACGACAGTGTCAGGAGCGACTCAGGAGACGAAGTGCCGATCTATGGCTATCGCTGCCAGTCCTGCGAGCAGGACTTCGAGATCACGCAGCGGATGACCGACGCACCACAGGCGGCGTGCCCGGTGTGCGGTGGTGCCGGCACGCGCCAGTTCTTCCCGATCGGCATCCACTTCAAAGGCAGCGGGTTCTACAAGACGGACAGCCGCTCCGCGCCGGCGACCACCGCCCCGGCAACCGCCGGCGACGGCCAGAAGACGACCGAAAAGGCGCCCACGACCGCCGACGACTCGGGCAGCAAGCCGGCCAAGGACACTGCCGGAGCCTCGCCTCCCGCCCCGAGCACCCCATCGAAGACCACCCCGCCCAAGGCAGCCTCGACCGCCGACTGACAACCCGCAACCTCAGGAGACACCAATGGCCCATCCCGTCGTCGTCACCGACACCAACTTCAAGCAGGAAGTTCTCGACTCGGACGTGCCGGTGCTCGTCGATTTCTGGGCATCGTGGTGTTCGCCCTGCAAGATGATCGCGCCGATCGTCGAGGAGCTCTCAGCCGAGTACGACGGTCGCGTCAAGGTCGCCAAGGTCGACGTTGATGCGAACCCGATCACGCCGGGCATGTTCGGCATCATGAGCATCCCGACCCTGATGGTGTTCCGCGGCGGCAAGGCCGAGGAGCGCATCGTCGGCTACCAGCCCAAGCAGTCGCTCAAGGCCAAGCTCGACGCGGTCCTGGTCGCGTAAGACCGGGGAGGGGCGGAGGCACAGGTGCCTTCGGTCAAAGCCGCGCTGGCGTTCGGAGCTCACCCGCTGCGCGCGGGTGGATCTCCTCTCTGCGCGGCACATTCCCTCGGGCACCGGTGCCTCCACCCCCTCCCCTGAAGGAATTTGCGCGGCTTGTCGGAGCTCACCGCTTCGCGGGTGGAGCTCCTCTCTGCGCCAGACGCACTCGCGCCTCTGTACCTCAACTGCTTCCCTTGAGGACCTGCGCGGCTTCCAAGGGCTCTTCCGCCAGGACCTCTCCGGCGATATAGAGGGAGCCGCCGGCGACGACCACGCCTTCCGCGCAGGCGATTGCGCGCGCGGTTATCAGGGCTGCTGGCACGTCCGGAGCGACGATGGCGCCCTCGCCCCACAGCGCCGCGAGGTCTTGCGCAGGTGCAGCGCGGGCCGTTGACGG
>CATPCA010000278.1 GCA_955652545.1 Candidatus Dormiibacterota bacterium | reverse complement strand
GGGGTTGATCCCGATCGGTGACGAGCCGATCGGTGAACCGGCCGTCTATGGCGACGACCGCATCCTCACCGTTCTCCGCGTGCGCGACGACGACACCGACTTCGACGCCGAGGTGGGCGCACTGCGCAGCGCACGCATCCCCGAGGTGGCGGTGCAGCTCGACGATCTGTTCGACCTCGGCGCCCAGTTCTTCCAATGGGAGTTCGCCACCGCGGTCGTGGGCGCCGCGCTGGGCATCGATCCCTTCGACGAACCCAATGTCCAGGAGTCCAAGGACAACACGCGCAAGGTGCTCGACCGTTACGAGCGCAACGGCAGCCTCGCGCGTGAGTCCGCCACTGCCAGCGACGATGGCATCTCGGTGTTCGGCGCGCAGGGCAACGGGGATATCGACGGCGCTCTGACGGCTTTCCTCTCCCAGGCGCGCCCGCACGATTACGTGGCGCTGATGGCCTACGTCACGCCCAGCAGCGAGAACGAGGCCGCCCTGCAGAGGTTGCGCGCTGCCATCCGCGACGAGCACCGCGTGGCCACCACCCTCGGCTTCGGCCCCCGCTTCCTGCACAGCACCGGCCAGCTGCACAAGGGTGGCCCGGACACCGGCCTGTACATCCAGGTCACCACCGACGACGCCGTCGACGTGCCCATCCCCGGGCAACCGTTCACGTTCTCGATCCTCAAGCAGGCACAGGCCCAGGGTGACCTGCAATCGCTCCGCGATCATGGCCGCCGGGTGATCCGTCTGCACATCGGCGGGGACCTCGCCGTGGGCCTGAGCCGGCTCACCGACGCCGTCATTCATGCGGCAGCGGGAGCACGCTGATGCAGCTCGGGTTCGTCGGCCTCGGGCGGATGGGCGCCAACATGGTTCACCGCCTCCGCCGCGACGGCGACCACTCGGTCGTCGCGTTCGATCCCAACCCAGAGGCGCGGGCGTCTGTGGAGCAGTTCGGCGCCGCCACCGTGACCGCGCTCGCGGACCTTGTGCCCCAACTGCAGGCGCCGCGCGCGGTGTGGATCATGGTGCCCGCCGGCACGATCACCGAGCAGACCATCGACGGGTTGCTGGAGGCGCTGGCCAGCGGTGACTCCATCATCGACGGAGGCAACAGCAACTGGCACGACACAGTGGCCCGGGCCAAGCGTTGCGCGGAGCGGGGCATCACCTTCCTCGACGCCGGCACCAGCGGGGGCGTCTGGGGCCTCACAGTCGGCTACTGCCTCATGGTCGGCGGGGACACCACCGCCGTCGAGCGCCTCCGCCCCATCTTCGAGACGCTCGCCCCGCCTGACGGTTTTCTCCACGTCGGTCCATCGGGCAGCGGCCACTACGTCAAGATGGTCCACAACGGCATCGAGTACGGGATGCTGCAGGCGTACGCGGAGGGCTTCCATGTTCTCGAGGCGTCCAAGTCCTATCCCGACCTCGACCTTCACGGCATCGCGCACCTCTGGAACCAGGGCAGCGTGGTGCGCTCGTGGTTGCTCGAGCTCGCCGAAGCGGCTTTCGAGCGCGACCCGCGCTTGAGCCAGCTGCGCGGCTGGGTGGACGACTCCGGCGAGGGGCGCTGGACCATCGACGAGGCGATGGATCTCTCAGTTCCGGTCCCGGTGCTGGTCCTCTCACTGATGGCGCGCTACCAGTCGCGACTGCCCGACAGCTTCGGCAACAAGGTGATCGCCGCTCTGCGCAACGAATTTGGCGGCCATGCGGTGAAACCGGAGGAACAGGCCGCCGTTTCCCCCCAGCACGCGTGACCGACACCGCCTTCGACACGGAGGTCGCGTCGGACGCTGACACGACCGAAGGCAACGCGCTTTCGGAGGGCCTGCGCCAGGGTCGCCTGCCGCTGCCGTGCGTGGTGGTCATCTTCGGGGCCACCGGCGACCTCACCAAGCGAAAGCTGGTGCCAGCCCTGTACGCGCTGGCCGCCGACGGCCAGTTGCCACCGGGTTTCTGCATCGTCGGCGCGGGACGCAGCGAGCAGTCCGATGAGGATTTCCGCACGGCGATGCGTGAGGCGGTGAGCCGCTTCTCCCGCTTGCCGCTCCGCGATGACGTGTGGAGGGTCTTCGCCGACGGGATGCGGTACTGCCTCTATGACCTCGACGCCGACAAGGGCCTCGCGCACCTGAAGCAGACGCTCGATGAGCTCGACCGCGAGCGTGGCACGGCGGGCAACCGCATCTTCTACTTCTCGATTCCGCCGAGCGGTTTCGCACCCCTGGCCGAGCATCTCGGAACCACGGGCCTGACCCGCGAGGGGGACACCGGCTTCGGTCGCATGATCATCGAGAAGCCGTTCGGCCGTGACCTCGCCAGCGCCCGCGAGCTCAACCGCAAGCTGCACATCGCATTCAACGAGGAACAGATCTACAGGATCGACCACTACCTCGGCAAGGAGACCGTGCAGAACCTGCTGGTCTTCCGGTTCGCCAACGGCATCTTCGAGCCACTGTGGAACCGCCAGTACATCGACCACGTGCAGATCACCGTCGCCGAGAACATCGGCGTCGAGGAGCGCGGAGCGTATTACGAGGAGTCCGGCGCGCTGCGCGACATCATCCAGAACCACGTCATCCAGTTGATGGCGATCGTCGGGATGGAGGCTCCGAGCAAGATGGAGGGCGAGACGGTGCGCGACGAGAAGGTGAAGCTGCTCCGCGCGGTACGTCCCATCCACCCCGACGACGCGCTCTCGCATACCGTGCGCGGTCAGTACGCCGCGGGCTGGGTCGACGGTGAGCAGGTGCCCGCGTATCGCGAAGAGAAGGACGTCGCCGCTGACTCGCTGCGCGAGACCTACGTCGCCATGAAGCTGGACGTCGACAACTGGAGGTGGGCCGGGACACCGTTCTACCTGCGCACCGGCAAACGCCTGCCCAAGCGGGCGACCGAGATCGCCATCCTGTTCCGTCGCGTACCGCATTCGCCCTTCGGTGGCCAGGTGGCCACCCCGGCCGGCATCCTCCCCAAGGACAGCATCGATCCCAACCTGCTCGTGCTGCGCATCCAGCCTGACGAGGGGATCACACTGCGCTTCAGCGCCAAGGTGCCTGGCCAGTCGCTGCGTATCCGCACCGTCAACATGGACTTCCTCTACGGCAGCGCGTTCCTGACTGCATCGCCGGAGGCATATGAGCGGCTGCTGCTCGACTGCATGCTCGGCGACAGCACGCTGTTCGCCCGCGAGGACGAGGTCGAGGAGGCCTGGCGCATCTGCACCGCCATCCTCGACGGCTGGCGCGCCCATCCGCCCGACCTCGAGGGAACGCCCAACTACGAATCGGGCACCTGGGGTCCGCACGCAGCCCGTGACTTCATGGCTCGCGACGGACGCCAGTGGCGCCGGCTCTGAGATGAGCACGGTCGGTGCGCTGGAGGTTGCCCATGCCAGCGGGCTGCACGCCGTCAACCGCACCCTCAACGATATGCACCACGAGATGCTGCGAGTCGGCGGGAGAAGCGAGGGCGCCGCCGTGCGTCTGTCCGTGCTCAACCTGGTGGCTGCATGCGTCGACGTCGAGAGTGCCGACCTCGCCACCCGGGCGATCGGCCGGCTCGGCGCCAAGCACCCTGTGCGCGCGATCATTGTCCTTGCCGACCCGGACGGCAAACCCCAGATGGAGGCGGACCTCTCGCTACAGTGCTCCGCGGTCGACGCCGCCGAGGTGTGTGCGGAACAGGTGCGCATGGTCGTCGGCGGTGAGGCAGCCTACCACCTCGCCAGCGTGGTGACCCCGCTGCTCGTCCCTGACATCCCGACCTACCTCTGGCTGGTTGGATCGCCGCCACTGCAACAGGCGTTTGGCCAGGACGCCGTCGCCATCTGCGAGCGGCTGATCTTCGACAGCGGCGCCTACGACGATGACGCTGGCGCACTGCGTCTCCTCGCCGAGCAGCTCGAGGTGGTGGGTGACGCGCTCTCGGTCTCCGACGTCGGGTGGGAACGCACCCGCCCCTGGCGCCAGGTCATCGCCCAGTCCTTCGATGGAGAGGCGATGCGACGGTTCCTCCACGGCATCACCCGCGTGGACGTCGAATGCAGCGGCGACCGTGTCTCGGCGCAGGCGTGGCTGCTGGCGGGTTGGATGGCCAGCCGGCTCGGTTGGAAGGCAGCGAGCGATCAACCACGCGTGGTCACGACGTCACGCCGGGTCGAGGACGTCGCCGCGCCCAACCTGGCACGGGTGACAATGCAGTGCAGGGCCGGCGGGCAGGGCGCTCAGGTCACGGTCGAGCGACGGGGTGCGGCGCTGTACTGCGTCATCGACGTGGACGGTGGCATGCATGCAGAGCGCGCCGTACCGGTCAGCGACGTCGACAGTGTCGACATGGTCGGCTCCCTGCTGGAGAGCCCCGCCGAGGATCCGGTGTATCGCGCCGCCCTGCGCAATGCGGCGGACCTCGCAGCCGCAGCACGATGAGCGTCGACGCCCTGCCCGGGGCAGCGCGCGTGCTCACCGACCCGATCGCTGTCGCAGCGGCGGCGGCGCAATGGGTCTCCGAACAGTCCGCGCGGTCCAACCCGTTCCGCATCGCCCTGTCGGGAGGGAGCACGCCCCAGTTCCTCTACGAGGCACTGGCGTCCTCGACCTTCAGGCTCGGGATCGACTGGTCGCGATGGCAGGTGTATTTCAGCGACGAGCGCGCCGTTCCGCCGGACCACCACGACAGCAACTACCGCCTCGTCCACGACACGCTGCTCGCTAGGGCGCCGGTACCCTCCGAGAACGTGCACCGCATCGACGCCGACGGCCCGGACCTCGATGCCGCCGCCACCGCCTTCTCGCGGCTGCTCGAGGCCGAGTGCGGCAGGCCGCCGCGGCTCGACGTCGTGCTTCTCGGCGTCGGCGCTGATGGGCACACCGCGTCCCTCTTCCCCGGCACGCCGGCGCTCGACGTCGTGGACGCCTGGGCCACTCGCGGGCGGGCCGATTTCGAGCCATTCGACCGGATCACCATGACCTTCCCGGCGATCAACGCCGCAGCGCACGTCGCCTTCCTCGTGACCGGGGACGAGAAGGCGGACGCGCTGCGCGGCGTCGTTGACGGCTCCGTCCCTGCGGCGCGCGTCCGGCCGGACGACGGCGAGCTGCTCTGGTTCCTCGACGCGGCCGCGGCCGGCACGCTCGGCTGAGCGCCGGCGCCGTGCCGATGCTCATCGGGACGTCGGGTTGGCAGTACGCGTCCTGGCGGGTGAAGAGCGTGCCTGCGCGCGCTCACCCGAACATGGTTCGCGCGCGACCGGCGCGCTCAGCGGCACGGCCTCGGCGCTGACCGATCCATTCACGCAGCTCGTTGGCGGGCATCGCGTTGAGGACGCGGTCGCGGGGAACGCCTGCCGTGATCAACGCGGCAACGCCGAGTGGCATGGCGTCCAGGTCCACCGGGTGGTGCGCGTCGGTGTCCACCGCGACCCAGGCGCCGGCGGACACCGCACGCCGCAACAGGTCCACGTCCAGGTCCTGCCGGTCGGGGTATGCGTCGACCTCGACCGCCACGCCGAACTCAGCCGCCGCTTCGAAGACAACATCCCATCGCGCCGGAAGGCCGACCCGCCGGTTGTACATGCGCCCGCGCGGGTGGGCAAGCACGTCGACGGTCGGGTTGGCCAGCGCGCGGAGGTACCGATCGGTCTGGTCGTCGACGAGTCGCAGCTTGGAGTGGAAGGCGCCCAGCACGATGTCCAGCGAAGCCAGTGATGCCGGCTCCGTGTCGCCGGTCCCGTCGGGCGCGATGTCCATCTCGATCCCGTGGAAGATGGAGAAGTCGAGGCCGTCCGCGGCGAGCGCGGCATTGAGCGTGCGCACTTCGGCAGCCTGGCCGGCTCTGCGAGCCTCGGTGAGGCCGTTCGCGACGCGCAAACCCTCCGAATGGTCGGTGACAGCCAGGTGCGAGTAGCCGAGATCGACGCAGCGGCGAGCCATCGCCTCCAGGGTGGCGTGGCCGTCACTGCTCAGTGTGTGCATCTGCAGGTCGCTGCGCACCACCCCCTGCCACTGCGGCGCCCCTCGGACGCAGGCGAGTGCGTCAGCGCGGGCCACGAACCCGGCCCGCAGCGGCGGCGGTGCGGGCGCGGCCGTTTCGTCGCGCACCAGTGACGCGATCACCTCGGCAAGCCAGGGCCCCACCTGGGTGAGCGTCGTCAGCGGCTGTCCGGCGGCGACGAGGTCGGCGGCGCGCACGTCCCAGCCCAGCGCAGCGCGAGATGCGCGGCGCATGGCGCGCTGACGCTGGCTGCCCTCCTCCTGCTCCTCCGCTGCGCGCGCCAGAAGTTCGGAGAGATCGGTGTTCGACGGGAATCGCCGAAGGCTGCCCGGGTCAGGCTGCGTGCGCGCCCCTCCCCGCTGTCACCGCAAGCTGCCCTCGTCGACGTCGGCCACCGCCGGCGCCGGGGGCAGTTCCAGGCGGAACATGCTGCCCTGGCCCGGAACGCTGCGCTCCACGTTGAGCGAGCCGCCGCACGCCTGTGCGAGGACGCGGCCGACGTGGAGTCCGAAACCGGTGCCGGGAACACGAGTTTCGAGGCGGAAGAAGCGGTCGAAGATGCGATCGTGGAGCTCCGCGCTGATCCCCACCCCGTGGTCCTCGACGCGGACCGCGGGTGGCTGAGAAGGGTCGACGGAGATGCGGATCCATGGCGCCGCACCGCCGTAGCTGATGGCGTTGTTGATCAGGTTGTCGACGATGCGATCGACATGGAAGCTGTCAGCGCAGGCCGCGACAGGGGTGGGTGACGGTGCGGTCTCGACCGTGGCGCCGGCCAGCTCCGCTCGTCCCTGGCTGCGTACTGCGGCGCGGCGTACGACGTCGTTGAGGTCGAGCAGCTCGGTGGTCGTGGGCACGGCTCCGCTCTCCAGTCGCGCGGCGAGCAGGATGTCGTCGACGAGCCGGTGCAGCTCGTGGAGCTTCGCTGTGATCAGCTCCATCGGCCTCGCCCACCCCGCCGGCGGGGCACCGTAGGTGCCTTCGCGCAGCAGGTCGATGTAGCCCGAGAGCACCGTCAGCGGCGCGCGAAGGTCGTGGACGACGAGGTTGAGGAACGATGACATCGCCTCCGATGCGGCCTGCGCGTCCGCGTACAGGCGCGAGTTGCGCAGCGCCAGCAGCGCCACGCTGCCGAGCTGCTGCAGGGCGCCGGCGTCGTCGTGGATGAACGGACGTGAATGACGGCGGAACACCACCAGGAAACCGGCCACGCCATCGCTGCTGCGCAGCGGAAGGATGATGGTGTGCTTGACGCCGGCGAAGGCGCCCTGGAGCTCCGCTGGGAGTTCCTCGTAGGCGACGTTGCCACCGACCACCACGTCCGCGGACTGGCGCGCCGCCAGCAGCATCTCGTGGCCGTCGAGGCGACCACGCCAGTCGAGCACGATGGTCTCGCCGTCGACATCATGGACACCCTCGATGACCACGTCGTCGCCGTCGAGGCGCAGGAGCGTCGCCCGGTTCCCGTCGACCGCCGCGCAGACCTGCTCGAGCACGCGGGGAATGCTCTTGTGAGCGTCCAGCGAGCTGGCCAGGTCGGTGACTGCGTCGACGTTGCCGCGCAGCCGCCGCGAGCGCTGTTCCCAATCCTGTGCCGGTGCGGCCTGCAGCACCGCGAGCGCGACCAGCGACGCGTACCCCTCGAGGAACTCGCGCTCGGTGTCCGTCAGAGGTGTGCCGGGGTCGCGGAGGAGCAAGAGCGCGCCCAGCGACGTCGACTCGCCACCGGCGCGCTCACCGATGCGCAGCGGCAGCGCCGTCAGCGCGACGTCGCCCGCGCTGGCCAGGGCACGGCCGAGCGGGCTGAGCCGCGCGTCCACGGCCTGCAGTGCGGAAGTGCCGGCGAGCGCCTCGGACACCGGCGAGCCGGCCAGCGGCCAGAGCGAGCCGGCTCGCACAGCCCCGGTGTCCCCGGCGACCCCGGCCACCCGTACCGACTGGGTCCCGTCGAGGACACAGACAGCGCACCCGTTCACCGGGCGGATGAGCGCGTGCCGGACCAGCATCCCGGCCACCGCGTCGCCGTCGTCGTCGCTGCGGACGTCGCCACGGATGACCCTGAGCAGGTCGCCGAATACGCTCCCGAGCGCCCTTTCGGCATCGGGCGTGAGAGTCTCCCGCGCCTTCATGAACCGACCATAACGACACTAACTTTAGGCACCTGTCCCAATTCACATGTCGTCACTGGAAGGATTGACGCATTCGGCCGCATCGGTGGGGCCGCAAGCGCCGGTCATCGGCTAGTCTCGACGCGTGCCCCGCTCAACGTGGCCGGCTTGTCCGGGCGCGGTCTGCATCGCCCCGAGCCTGCTCGCCGCCGACTTCGCCCACCTTGCCGACGCCGTCCATGCGCTCGAGGGCAGTGGCGCCGAGCGTCTCCATGTCGACGTCATGGACGGCAGCTTCGTCCCCAACTTCACGTTCGGCACCGACACGGTCCGTTCCCTGCGGCGCGAGACAGAGCTCCCCCTCGAACTGCACCTGATGATCCGCGAGCCTGAGCGCCACCTCGAGACCTTTGCAGCCGCGGGCGCGGACGGGATCACCATCCACCAGGAGGTCTCGCCACACCTGCATCGCAGCCTGACCACCATCCGCGGGCTCGACTGTCGTGCCGGCGCGGCGATCAACCCGAGTACACCCGTGTCCTCACTCAGCGATGTGCTCGAGGTCTGCGACCTCGCGCTGGTGATGACCATCAACCCCGGCTTCGGTGGTCAGAGGCTGATCCCGCACACTCTCGAGAAGGTGGCTGCGCTCCGTGGCGAGATCGACCGCCGCGGCCTGGCCACGGAGCTCGAGGTGGACGGCGGTGTCGACGCCGCGAATGCTCGTGACTGTGTCGCAGCGGGCGCGACGGTGCTCGTCGCCGGCACTGCGGTCTTCGGCCACGCCGAGGGTCCCCTCGCGGGAGTGCGGACGATGCTTGCTTCTCTGCCGAGCTGAACAGCCACGCGGGCGCTCGGCGCACTGACCGGCCGGCGTGGCAGGCTACGCCCTCGTGACCGACACCATCGCGCAGCCGACGCCGTTGCTCGAGGGCAGCGCCGACGAGGCCCGCGCGGCTGACGAGCTCGCCAGACGGCTGCCGTCTGCGATGTCGGTGTTCGCGCGGGTTGCGTACAACTACCGCTGGTCGTGGACACCGGGTGGTGAGGACCTGTTCATCGCCGTCGACCCGGTGCGCTGGGAACAAAGCGGGCGCAACCCGATCAGATTGCTGCTCGAGGCATCGACGTCTGCGCTCGAGCGCGTCGCCGCCGACAGGGAGCTGATTGAGCGCGCCCATGCGATCGTGCGCGCCATCGAAGAGGACGCCGCACGACCGCAGCTTCCCTGCCGGGCCTCACCGCAGCACCCTGTCGCATTCCTCTGCGCCGAGTTCGCTGTCCACCAGTCGTTGCCCATCTACGCCGGTGGCCTCGGGGTGCTCGCCGGTGACATCGTCAAGGAGGCGAGCGACCTGGCCCTACCGATGGTGGCCGTCGGCCTGCTCTACCGCCAGGGGTACTTCCTCCAGAGGATGGACCGCAGCGGCTACCAGCACGAGTACTGGATACCGCTCGACCCCGAGCGCGTTCCTGCCGTCCTTGTCCGCAACGGCGACGGCCGCCCGCTGACCGTGACGGTGCCGCTGCGCGGGCGCCAGCTGACCGTGCAGGTGTGGCGCGTCCAGGTGGGCCGGGTGCCACTGCTGCTGCTCGACGCCGACCGCCCCGAGAACTCGCGCACCGACCGCTGGATAACGGCGCGCCTGTACGAGAGCGATCGCGGCATCAGGCTGGCGCAGTACGCCTTGCTCGGCATCGGCTCGATGCGCGTGCTCGCCGCCATGGGAATGGACCCGGTGGTGGTGCACCTCAACGAGGGCCATGCCGCGCTCGCCCCGCTCGAGCTGGCCCGCCGCGAGATCGCAGCGGGCGTCGACCGTCACACCGCGTTCGCCAACGCGCGCGAGCGCACCGTCTTCACCACTCACACGCCGGTCGGCGCCGGCAATGAGGGCTACGACGTCGCCGAGATCGCCGAGGTGCTCGGGGAGTACCCCTCAGAGATCGGCATGGACGTCGAGAGCTTCCTGCAGCTCGGCCGCACCCGCCCTGACAACCCCGCAGAACCGTTCGTGATGACCCCGCTCGGCATCAAGATGAGCCGCGTCGCCAACGGAGTCAGCCGCAGGCACGGCGAGGTCGCGAGGCAGATGTGGCAGCCGTTGTTCCCCGAGCGGCCGGTCGACACCGTGCCGATCGGGCACGTCACGAACGGGGTGCACGTGCCCACCTGGATGTCCCCGTCGATGCGTGAGCTGCTCGACCGCCACCTCGCCCCCGGCTGGATGTCACGCCAGGCGGACCCGCAGACATGGGCGCCCGTCGACGACATCCCCGACGCCGAGATCTGGCAGCTGCGCTCGCTGCTCCGAGCTGAGTTTGTGGAGTACGTGCGCGACCGCAGCGTGGCCACCCGGCTGGCGCGCAGCGAGAGCCGCGACCTCGTGGCCGCCGCGGAGCGCGGCTTCAGCGCTGAGACGCTGACCATCGGTTTTGCGCGGCGGCTGGCGACGTACAAGCGCCTCTACCTTCTGACCATGGAGCCGCAGCGCGTCGCCGACCTCGTCGCCGGCGAGGAGCACCCGATGCAGCTCATCCTCGCCGGCAAGGCTCACCCCGACGACGAGGAGGGCAAGCGCTCGGCGCAGGGGTTCTTCAGCTTCAAGCAGCTGCCGCACGCGGGCGAGCGTGTTGCCTTCCTCGACAACTACGACCTCGGCATCGCCGCACGCCTGGTCGCGGGGTGCGACCTCTGGATCAACCTGCCCCGGCCTCCCCTGGAGGCCAGCGGCACCAGCGGGATGAAGGTGGTCCTCAACGGCGGGCTCAACCTCTCCGTCCTCGACGGCTGGTGGGCGGAGGCGTTCGACGGCGAGAACGGCTGGGCAATCCCGGGCGATACCGCTTACGACCGCGGCATCCAGGATACCCGCGACGCCGCAGCCTTCTACGACCTGCTCGAGCACGACGTGGCCCCGCTCTTCTATGACCGCGATGCGGACGGGATCCCGCGCGGCTGGGTGCGCCGCATGAAGCGGTCCCTGCGCACCAACGGGCCGCGCTTCTCGGCGTCGCGCATGGTGCGGGACTACGTCGACAGCGTGTATGCACTGCGCGCCCCCGCCGACCAGTAGAGCGCCGGGCGCGGCCTAGAATCGCGACGGTGGAATATTCCGAGAGCATCCTGGACCTGGTCGGCAACACGCCGTTGGTGCGGTTGCACGCCATGACCCGGGGGATCGGGGCCACCGTGCTCGCCAAGCTCGAGCAGCTCAACCCCGGCGGCAGCGTCAAGGACCGCATCGCGCTCGGCATGGTCGAGGAGGCCGAGCGCACCGGCCAGCTGCGCCGCGGCGGCACCATCGTCGAACCCACGTCGGGCAACACCGGTCACGGCCTGGCTATGGTTGCCGCGATCAAGGGTTACAAGATGATCTTCGTGATGCCCGACAAGATGTCGGCCGAGAAGATCAGCCTGCTCAAGGCATATGGGGCCGACGTGGTGGTCTGTCCCACCAACGTCGACCGCGAATCGCCGCAGTCGTACTACTCGGTGGCCGACCGGCTGGCCCGCGAGATCCCCGGCGCCTTCCAGCCCAACCAGTATTTCAACGTCAAGAACCCCGAGGCCCATTACGAGACCACGGGTCCCGAGCTGTGGCGGCAGACGCAAGGGCGCATCGGCGTGTTCGTCGCCGGCGTCGGCACCGGCGGCACCATCAGTGGCGCCGGTCGCTACCTCAAAGAGCAGAACCCGGCCATCCGGGTGGTCGGTGCCGACCCGGAGGGGTCGATCTACTCCGGACCGATCGCGCCGTACAAGATCGAGGGCGTCGGGGAGGACTTCTGGCCCGGCACGTTCGACGCGGCGGTGGTCGACCGGATCGTCCAGGTCACCGACCGCGAGGCCTTCGTCGCCGCCCGCCGGCTGGCCCGCGAGGAGGGAATCCTCGTCGGCGGATCGGCGGGCATGGCGCTGCACGCCTCCCTGGTGGTTGCGGCGGAGACCGACCCGGACTCGGTGGTGGTCGTGCTCCTTCCCGACACCGGGCGCAACTACCTGACCAAGTTCTTCTCCGACGAGTGGATGCGCCAGAACGGCTTCCTGGACAGGCTCGGTCCGGCACGCGTCCGCGAGGTGCTCGCCGCCCACGACACCGGCGACGGCGCGGTGCCCTCGCTGGTTGCGGTCGAGGTGGGGCGAACCGGCGGCGAGGCGATCGACCTGATGCAGCGCTACAACATCTCGCAGCTCCCGGTTGTCGACGGCGGCAACGGCGACCGCCAGGTCGTCGGC
>CATPCA010000277.1 GCA_955652545.1 Candidatus Dormiibacterota bacterium | reverse complement strand
ATCGCGGCCGAGCACCAGGACGACAACGTTGCGTGCAACTCGTTGTGGCCGGTCACGCTCATCGAGAGCCTCGCGACCGTCAACTACGGGGTCGGCGACCGCAGCATCTGGCGCTCCCCGGAGATCCTCAGCGACGCGCTCGTCGAGATCGTCAGCAGCGAACCCGCCCGGCTCACCGGCAGGCAGTTGCTCGACGAGCCCTTTCTGCGCGAGCGCGGCTGGACCCAGGAACGGCTCGACGCGTACTGGCTCGAGGGACCGCCGACAAACCCGGTCTACATCGACGGGCGGCCGGGGTCGTCGATGTGAGGACCCCACCTATGCTGGGTTGATGCCCCGGCTCCCCACACCCACGCTCCGTCGCGCGCTGGCAGCGGGGGCGTTCAGCGCCGGGGCGGTGGTTTCGGCGAGGGCGTTGCTGCGGCCGCGCCGCAACACGCAACCGTCGCTGCTGGACTGGGAGGCGGTGCGCGCCACGGCGTATCAGCGCGCCGGCACGGACGCCGCGGTGGACGCCGCCAGGGCCGCGGCCGTCGCCACGCGCTGCGACGCCATCGCCGCCGAGCTGGCGCCGTTGATGGTGGAGGTGGTGGAGCGCCCGCTCGAGCACTTCCCGCGTTTTGAGGTCCTCGACAGGCGAGGGTTCATCGACGTCAACATCACCATCGCGCGCCGGCTGCTCGTTGCCGTCGAGGAGCTGCGAGCGACGCTGGGCGAATCGCGGGCCACAGCCCTGAGCCGCGGGATGATGAATCGCTACGTCGGGGTGCTGTTCGGGATCATGTCGCAACGCGTCCTCGGCCAATACGACCCGGTGCTGAGCCTCGGAGCGCCGCCCGAAGGCCAGACCCCGGCGCTGTACCTGGTCGAACCGAACCTGGAGAGCTTCGCGCAGGTCGCGGGGGCGCCCATCGAACCGCTGCGGCGCTGGCTGATCCTCCACGAGCTCACCCACGCCTGGCAGTTCGGTGAGCACCCCTGGCTGCGCGAGCACCTCGTCGGGATGATGGACGCGATGATCCGCAGCAGCCTCGCTCACGCGGTCGGCGACGGCAAGGGCAAGCAGCCGAGCGCGCGAGAGGTCATCGAGCGTCTTCCCGGAGCCATCCGCACGCAGCTCCGTGGCGTGGCCGCCATCCAGGCGGTAATGAGCGTGCTCGAGGGCTACAGCAACTTTGTGATGCACCGCGTGGGACGCCAGCACCTCGAGAAGTTCGACGAGCTCGAGGCTGCGTTCGCGCGCCGGCGGTCCCAGCGCACCCTGGTCGAGCGCTTGGTTCTGGCCATCACCGGCATCAACATGAAGATGCGCCAGTACGAGGTTGGCGAGGGATTCTGCGAGGCGGTCGCCAGCGCTGGGGGAGTCAGTCTGCTGAACCGCGTCTGGGAGGGGCCGGAGATGATGCCGACGCCGGCCGAGCTGCGCTCCCCGGCCGCGTGGATCGCCCGGGCCCGTCGCTAGAGGCGCTCACCGGCGGCCGGGTCCGGCCACACTGACGCCCCGAGCCGGCCGTGGCACCGCGATAGGTGGGCTGCTCTAGGGCCGCGCACAGGCAGCGCAGGTGCCGACGATCTCCACTGTGTGACGCACGTCGACGAAGCCCTCGGCCTGGGCAACCTTGTCAGCCCAGCGCTCGACCGCCGGGCCCGCCACCTCAACTGTTCGGCCGCACTCCCGGCACACCAGGTGATGGTGGTGGGCGCCCGACTCGCAGCGGCGGAACAGCGTTTCGCCGGCTTCGGTGCGCACCGTGTCCACAGCGCCGCTCCCGGCCAGCCCGCGCAGGTTGGCGTAAACAGTGGTGAGGCCGACGCGCGCGCCATCTGCGCGCAACCGCGCATGCAGGTCCTGGGCGCTGCGGAAATCCGTGCAGGCCGCCAGCAGCTGTTCGAGCGCGAGCTGTTGCCGGGTGGTTCGTTGCCGCCGCATCCCCGGCCATGGTAGCATCCTCTCGGTAACCGTAACCATTGCAGATAAGACTGGAGAGGGCCCGATCATGTCCGGCCTGTCGCATCGCCGGTCCCACCCCGCCGCCTCGCTCCGACTCGTCGCCGCGGCCCAGGTGGCGGGCGTGCTTCTCGCCGGCTGTGGCGGCTCGTCGGCGCCGTCCGCCGCCGCGGGCGGCCGGCTGCCCGTGGTCGCCGCCGAGAACTTCTGGGGCAACATCACCAGCCAGATCGGCGGCAGCCATGTCACGGTCACGTCGATCATCGTCGACCCTAATGCCGATCCCCACAGCTACGAGACCGACCCCAGGAGCGCGGCGGCGGTCAACAACGCCTCACTGGTCATCGAGAACGGCGCCGGCTACGACGACTTCGTCGACAAGCTGTTGAGCGCCAACGCCAGCGCCGGTCGCGACGTACTCTCCATCGCCCAGACCGTTGGCGTGAGCGGCAACAACCCAAACCCACACCTTTGGTACAACCCCGACTATGTGACGGCCGCGGCGCACGCGATCGAGACCCACCTGGCCAGCCATGACCAGGCCCATGCCGCCGAATTCCAGGCCAACCTGCAGATCTTCCTGGCAGCGTATCAGCCGTACATCGATACCCTCGCGGCCATCCGGGCCAGGCACGGCGGCACGCCGATCGCCTACACCGAGCGTGTGCCCGGCTACCTGGTCGAGGAGGCGATGCTTCGCCT